>DASTYT010000118.1 GCA_035764725.1 Candidatus Methylomirabilota bacterium
CGAGACCCGAGAGGAGCTCGCGCGCTTCGTGGAGCTTCTGCCGATGCTGCTCGCGGGCCTGGAGGGCGCCGCCTGGCACGCGCGTCCCAGCCCGGCGGAGTGGTCCCCCGTTGAGATCGTCTGCCACCTCCGTGACGAGGAAGTGGACGACTTCGGCGCGCGCCTGCGCGTGATCCTCGCCGGCGGCGCGCGCTTCGCCCCCAACGATCCCGAGCAGAATGCCGTGACCCGCCACTATCGGGAGGCCGATCCCGCGGAGGCCTTGGCGGCCTTCGTCACTCACCGCCGGGCCACGCTCGATCTCCTCGCCGCGGCCCCACCCGAACGGCTCGCCGGCACCGCCGAGCGCCCCAATGGGGGACGGCTCTCCGGCCTCGATCTCCTGGCGAGCTGGGTCGCGCACGACCGCCTGCATCTCCAGCAGCTCGCGGGCACACTCGCCCGGCTCTGGGCGAAGCGCTGGGGGCCGCTCGACGTGGGCTATGCCGGGCCCATCCCCTACGGCGGATAGGCGCGGCGTTACTTCCGCGCGCTGGCGATGTGGGCGGGCTGCGGGAACGCCAGCCCCGCGTCGTCCACGTGCGCCGCGAGGGTCTCGGTAATCTCGGTCACCAGCTCGCGCCGCTGCGTGTCCGTGAGCTGGGCGAGCAGCCCCAGCATCTGCGGCGCGCCCCCGGTGATGATCCGGTAGAACGCCTCCGGCGAGGCGAAGCGCGTCATCTTCACGTCGGCGCGGATCTCGAGGTCGCGGAAGCCGGCGCCCGCCATCACGCCACGGAGCGCCGCGCGGTCCCCAAAGGAAAACGGCGGCAGCTTCGCCGCGGCAGCGCCCACATACTTGGCGAGCGCGCGCTCGAGCGCGGCGAAGCCCGGACAGTGCGCGGTGGACTTCCACACCGCGAGGAGGAGCCGGCCGCCTGGCGCGAGCACGCGATGCATCTCGCGCAGCGCCGCCGGTTTGTCGGGAAAGAGCTGCAGCCCCTGCTGGCAGAGGACGAGGTCGAACGCGTCGTCCGGTAGAGGCATGGCCTGGGCGTTCCCCTCGATCCACTCGATGGGAAGCCCTTTGGTGACGGCGCGCGCGACCGCCAGCATGTTCGGATTGAGATCGAGGCCCAGCACGCGGCCGCCGGGGCCCAGGCGCGCGGGCAATAAGCGCGTGACCACGCCGGTGCCGCACGCCACGTCGAGCACGCGCGCGCCCGCTGCGGGCGCCGCGCGCGCCACGAGGTCGGCCGCCCAGTGGGCGAACATCGCGGGCACCATGTCCCGCTCGTAGACCTCGCCGGGATTCGCGGGCGGCGGCGCGCTGCTCAGCGGAGCAAGGCCTTGTAAGTAGGCTCGTCGAAGCCGACGAGGAGCGTGCGGCCCTTGCGGAGGGTGGGTGCGCGCAGATTCGCGGAGGGCCCGAGCAAGAGCCCGAGCAGCGTGGCGCGATCGGGCTTCTCGCGCTTGAGGTCGAGGTGGACGACCTTGGCGCCCTTGGCCACGTAGAGCTGGTCCACGTCCTTCACGAGGGCGAGCGCCTGCTCGGGGCCCATCCGCACCTTCTTGGCGTCGACCTGCTCGGCGGTGTCGATCCCGGCCTTCGCAAGGAACCCTTGCGTCTTGCGGCAGGTCATTCAGCCGTTGCGGTGATAGCTCCAGTCCACGCGGGCCACGCGCGCGGCTCCGTTACTTCGCGTCGGGCAGGCCCACCGCCTTGCGAATCTTGGCGAGCTGCCCGGCGTGATCGTTCCAGTGGTACTCGAAGAGGGCGCCCACGTAGACGGGCATGGGGACCTGCTCGTTGCCCATGAGCTGCTTGAAGAGGGGGATGCGCGCCTTGCGCTGGAGATCGGACTCGGAGAGCGTCTCGAGGTAGGTGAACACGGCCTTGCGCTGCGCGTCGAGCAGGTCCAGGAGCTGCTTGCCCGTCGCGGTGGCGCGCGGCCCGCTGATGTCGGCCTCGCCGCCCTTGATCTCGATCAGCGGCAAGTTCGTGGTGGAGAAGCTCTTGAGGACGGTCACCACGTCCCAGCCCGGCTCGAAGAGCATGTGGCAGAGCACCTGGCGGACGGTCCACTCACCGGGGGCGTCGGACTTGTCGAGGTAAGGCTCCATGCCCTGGAGCTGCTTGCTGATGTTCGCGAACGCCGCGTCCGACTTCGCCTTGAGCCCCATCACCGTCGCCGTCGCCATCACCGCGCCTCCTCGAACCAGGGGATGACGATCAGTATAGCGGAAAAGGGTCCACGCCGGCGACGCCGGGTCACGGCGCCGCCGACGCGTGATCGAAACGAACGAGCCCACACTCGCCCGCTCCGACTTCCTTGCTGCTACGACTCCTTGCTACGCCTGCGCGAGCTTGGAGACCGCGCCGGCCGGAACGACGGCCCGGATCAACCCGCCGCCCCGACCGACGCGACCCGCCGCCGAAGGCCGGCTATTGGCCGGTGACCTCGACGGAGCTGACAACCTTTTCGCCGTCCTTCTCCTCGAACGTGACGAGGACCTTGTCGCCCTCGTGGAGCTTGTCCATCAGGTCCTGGCTGGGAACGCGCAGCTCGGTCCCGTCCTCAAGCGTGAGTGTGCTGGCGGCGGTATCGAGCTGCTTGACGACGCCCGCGAGCTCGGCGGCCTGCGCCGCGGGCCCGAACGCGAGCACGGCCAGGGCGGCCAGAGCGATCGACGACCTCAAAGAAAACATGTCCCCTCTCCTCGAGTTTTCGGTGAGCGACGGGCCGCGGGAAACGACGCCGCGGCGGTACGGCGAGGAGCGACTAGAGGAGGGGCGGGGAGCGACCGGGGAGGGCGACGACGCTGAAGCTGCCGGGGTCCGCGGGAGTCACCACGATGACCCGGCTGATGACGACGTCGGGAGCCGGGAACTCGGGCGAGGCCGCGGCCTCGAGGGCCTTGAAGCCCGCGAGCGCCAGGGCATCGTCAGTGTCCCCGCCATCGTAGATACCGGGGATCCAGGTCTCCTCGATGCCGCAGGCGAAGACGGCCGAGCGCAGCGAGAGGAGCGCCGCGACGAGCAGCAATCCCAGGAGCACACGCCGCTTCATGGCGAACCTCACCATACTCCCCTCCGCGGGGCGAGGCAAGACCCTAGATGAAGACCTCCAGGCCGTCGCTGGCGCACTCCCAGGGGGCGTCCCCTTGGCGGGCGAGCATCTCCGGGCCCATGTGGGTCAGGATGATGCGCCGGGCGTCCAGCCGATCCGCGTGATCGCGCAGGGTCGCGAGGTCGAGATGGAAGCGGAGCCGGCGCTCGAACGTGTAGGCCTCGCAGACGAAGAGATCGGCGCCGCGCGCCGCCTCGAGCAGGGCGTCCGTCCACTGCGTGTCGCCGGAGTAGACCACCGTGCGCCCGCCGTACTCCACCCGCAGGGCGTGGGGCGGCGCTCCGCTCGGGTGGTCTACCAGATAGGGTGTCACCCGCGCGGGCCCGATCGTGACCGGCTCGCGGTCACGGAGCTCGACGTAGGACGTCTCGAAGCGCCGCGCGATGGCGGCGGAGCCGGGGAAGAAGAGCTCCATCGCCGCGTGCATGCGCGCGCCCACGCCGGCCGGCCCCGCCACTACCAGCGGCCGCGCGCGCCGGCTGAACTGCCCGTCGAGAACGAGAAAGGGCACACCGCCGAAGTGATCCACGTGCAGGTGCGTCAGCAGCACCCAGCCGACCTCGGATGGGTCGAGCGCCAGGCGCTTGAGGCCCACGAGCGAGGTGGTGCCGCAGTCGAGGAGCAGACTCCCCTCGCCCGCCCCGGACAGATGCAGGCAGGTCTGGAGGCGGCCCCCGCTGCCGAACGAATCACCGGAGCCGATGAAGCGGAGCGTGACCGTCGCCATGGCGGCCTATCTTGCCTCGCCCGGCACGCCGTGTCATCCTCGCCGCATGCCGCCCACGTCGATCAAGATCGAGCACGCCCGCTACGTCATCACCGTCGACGACCAGCGCCGGATCATCCGCGACGGTTCGGTCCTGGTCGAGCGGGGGCGCATCACCCGCGTGGGCCGCGCCGCCGAGCTGGCGGATACGCGGGCCGACCGCATCATCGACGCCCGCGATCTCGTCGTGACGCCCGGGTTCTTCAACGGACACATGCACATCAGCTACGCCCACCCGGTCCGCGGGATCTTCCCCGATGACGTGGGGAGCCCGCTCAAGCACGTGTTCGCGCTCCAGATGGCCATGACGGAGGAGGAGGAGTATCACGCGACGCTCCTGGGCCTTCTCGAGCTGGTGCGAAGTGGCACCGTGTGCCTGCTCGATCCCGGCTCGACCAAGTTCCCGGACGCGTGCCTCCAGGCCTACGAGGCTGCGGGCATCCGTGTGATCCTGGGGGAGTGCGTCACCGATCGCGACGCGCCCTTCCCGCTTCCGAAGTACCCGACGGCGGAGGCGGCGGCGCGCACCACCGCGTTCCTCGACAAGTGGAACGGGCGGCTCGATGGCCGCGTGCGCGCCTGGGCCATGCCGTTCTCGCCGGAGACGTGCAGCGCCGAGCTCTTGCAGGCCGTGCACCGCGCGACCGAGGAGCGGGGCACCGGCCTCACCCTGCATCACGGCAGCGGGGACCAGGCTCGCCGTGACTACCAGGCGCGCGGCGCGAAGAGCCCGACGGAGTACCTGGAGGGGCTCGGCGTGCTGGGGCCGCGCACCCTGCTCGCCCATGCCCTGGGGATCGACGACAGCGAGATCGACTGCATCGCGCGGACCGGCACCGCGGTCACCATGTGCCCGGTGACCGCGGCCAAGGGGGCGCGGGGCGTGGGCACCCACGGGCGCATGCCCGAGCTGGTCGGGCGGGGGGTCCGCGTGGCGCTCGGCTGCGACTCGCCCAACAACTCGAACCACCTCGACATGATCCGCGCCATGAACATGGCGGCTATCCAGTACAAGGACGCTCGCCAGGACATGTCGCAGATCCCGGCGGAGACCGCGCTCGAGCTGGGGACGCGGCTGGGCGCGGCGGCGATGGGGCTGGGCGACGAGACGGGGGTGATCGCGCCGGGGCGGCGGGCCGATCTCGTCCTGTTCGACACGCAGCGGCCGGAGTGGCAGGCGATCTGGAACCCGGTCAACAACCTCGTCTACAACGCCGATGGGCGCAGCGTGCACACGGTGGTGATCGACGGGCGCGTGGTGATCGACGCCTACCGTCAGACCTTCGTCGACGAGCGGAGGCTCTACGGCACCGTCCAGGAGATCGGCGAGCGGCTGCAGGCGCGGACGGGCATCACCTTCCCGGCCTCGCGCTGGCCCATCGTCTGAGCATTTTCGCGCACGGCGTCTTGTCGGATTTCGCCGGCTCCTGCTACTCTTGAGGGGCCTTGGCTGACGAAGTTCCCCCGACCGACGCGCCGTCGCCACCCCCCGCCCCGAGCCCCGCGACCCCCGCGGCCGTGGGCGGTCTCCTCGGCTGGATCCGGCACCCCTACCTGCCGCACGCGCAGGCCGCGGTGGGCCTGCTCGCGGGCGTGCTTTCCATCGGCGGCTTCGTCTACTCCTATCTTTGGGCGACCGCGCCGGTGCCGCCCACGAGCGGCGACGTGGCCGTGATGGCGCTCGACGCGCGGACCGAGAAGCCCATCCCCGACGCCACGCTGGAAGTGCTCACGGTGAAGGACGCGCTCGTCACCACGCTCGCCCCCGACGCCAATGGACGGGCGCGCCAGACGATCAAGGAAGGGAACTATCGCCTCCGGGCCAGTCACGCGGGCTACTCGACCGAGGTGCGGCAGATCCACGTGATCGGGGGCAACACCTCGGACCTGCGCGTGCGCCTCACCCCCAGGACGGCGAAGCCGCCAACGCCCACGGCGACCGCTCCAGCGGGCTCCGCCCCGTCCAGCGGCGCCACCGCGACCAAGAGCTCGCCCCCCGCCTCCTCATCGGGCGGCGACTTCGGCAAGGCAGTGGACGAGGGCGTGAACGCGGTGAAGAAGATCTTCCGCTAGACCGCCTCGCCGATCGCCTTCACACCGCCGGGATTGTCCAGCGACGAGAGATCGCCCGGCTCCTTGCCGAGGTAGGTCGCGCGGATCACCCGGCGCATGATCTTCGCACTCCGCGTCTTGGGCAACTCGCGCGCGAACAGCAGGCGCTCGGGCTTGATGGCCTTGCCCATGTGGTGCACCACACGCTCCGTGAGCTCCGCGCGGAGCGGCTCGGACGGGACCTGGCCGGGGCGCAGCACGGCGAAGCACACCACCGTCTCGCCCTTGATCTCGTGCGGGATGCCGATGGCCGCGGCCTCCGCGACGGCGGGATGGCCGACCAGCACCGACTCGACCTCGGCGGGACCCACCCGCTTCCCGGCGATCTTGAGCGTGTCGTCGGAGCGCCCGTGCACGAACCAGAAGCCGTCGGCGTCCACGTAGGCCCAGTCGCCGTGCGTCCACACGTTGGGCCAGCGTGACCAGTACGTCTCCTCGTAGCGCGCGGGATCCTGCCAGAAGCCCTTGGTCATGCCGGGCCACGGCCGCGTGATGACGAGCTCGCCCACCTGCTCCCGCACCGGCGTGCCGTCGTCCCCGAACACATCGGCGGCCATGCCGGGAATGGGACCGGCGAAGGAGCACGGCTTGATGGGCGCGTTGGGGAAGCACGAGAGGATGCCGCCGGAGATCTCGGTGCCGCCCGTGTAGTTGATGATGGGCACGCGGCCCGCCCCGATGGCGTCGAAGAGCCAGCGGTAGGGCGCGGGATTCCACGGCTCCCCCGTGGAGATGGACACGCGCAGCGATGAGCGATCGTGCTTCTTCACCCACTCGTCGCCGTGGGGCATGAGCGCCCGCACCGCGGTGGGCGAGATGCCCAGATGCGTGACCCGCTGGCGCGCGATCAGGGCCCAGAGGCGATCGGGCTGAGGGTAGTCCGGCGTCCCCTCGAAGAGCACCGCGGTGGCGCCCAGCAGCAGCGAGCCCGTGATCAGCATGGGGCCCATGAGCCAGCCGAGATCGGTGACCCAGAACACGCGGTCGCCCACGCCGATGTCCATGCAGTAGGCGAAGTCGTGCGCGTTCTTGATCCCGAAGCCGCCGTGCGTGAGCACGGTGCCCTTCGGCTTCCCCGTCGTGCCCGAGGTGTAGATGATGAGCGCGGGATGATCGGCGGGCACCGCGAGCGCGGGGCACTCCGCCGACTCGCGCGCCACCAGCTCGTGCCACCAATGATCGCGGCCGGCGGTGAAGGGAATATCGCCATTGAGCCGACGCTGGACGACGACATGTCGCACAGTGGGCGAGGATGCGGCAGCCTCGTCCGCCGTCTGCTTCATCGCCACGATGCCGCCCCGGCGGTAGAAGCCGTCGGCGGTGATCAGCACCTTGGCGTCACAGCCCTGGAGGCGTGCCGCCACCGCCTGCGCGCCGTAGCCGGAGAAGCACGGCGTGTACACGGCGCCGATGCGGGTCACCGCGAGGATCGCGATCACCGCCTCCGGGCTCATGGGGAGGAACACGCCGACGGTGTCCCCCCGCCCGACCCCGAGGCGGCGCAGGGCGTTCGCCAGGCCGTTCACCTCGGCGGCCAGCGCGGCGTAGGTCAGCGTCCGCACCTCGGCCTGCTCCGACTCCCAGATCACCGCGAGCTCCGAGCCGCGGCCTGCCGCGACATTCCGGTCGACACAGTTCGCGGTGAGATTGGTCTCGCCGCCCGGGAACCACTGCGGCCAGGCGATGCCGCGCGAGACATCGAGCACACGCGTGTAGGGGCGGCTGAACGTCCAGCCCAGATCGCGCACCACCGCGTCCCAGTACCACTCGGGATCGGCGATCGAGCGCGCGTGGAGCGCGGCGAGGGAGTCGAGGCGGTGCGCGGCCATGAAGCGGCCGATGCGCGTGCGGGCGGCAGCGGCGGGGTCGGGGCGCCACACGATCTCGTCGAGGCTCATGCCGCTCATTTTACTGTAAGCTCCCCCGGGGAGGAGACCCGCCATGGCGATCCGGATCGAGACGCAGGGCCCGGTGACCACCGTGATCATGGACCGACCGGAGGCGCGTAACGCCGTCGACGGTCCGAGCGCGCGCGCGCTTGCCGACGCGTTCCGCGCATTCGACGCCGACCCGGAGCAGCGGGTCGCGGTGCTCTGGGGCGCCGGTGGGACGTTCTGCGCGGGCGCCGACCTCAAGGCCTTCGGCAGCGGCACCGGGCTCCGCGTCGAGCCCGACGGGGACGGGCCCATGGGCCCCACGCGCATGCTGCTGGACAAGCCGGTGATCGCCGCGGTGTCCGGCTACGCGGTGGCGGGCGGGATCGAGCTGGCGCTCTGGTGCGATCTTCGCGTCGTCGAGGAGACGGCGACATTCGGTGTGTTCTGCCGGCGCTGGGGCGTGCCGCTGCTCGACGGGGGCACCGTGCGCCTCCCGCGGCTCATCGGGCTCAGCCGCGCGCTGGATCTGATCCTCACCGGCCGGCCCGTGGACGCCCGGGAGGCGCTCGCCATTGGCCTCGCCAACCGCGTGGTCCCGGCCGGGAAGGCGCGCGAGGAAGCCGAGGCGCTCGCGCGCGCGCTCGCCGACCTGCCGCCACTGTGCCTGCGCAGCGACCGCCGCTCCGCGCACGAGAGCATGAGCCTCGATCTCCCGGCCGCCCTCGCGCGCGAGTACGAGCTCGGCCGGGTCACCCGCGATTCCGGCGAGAGCCGCGCCGGCGCCCTCCGCTTCGCCGGCGGTGAGGGACGGCACGGGGCGCCCGCGCCGTCGCGCTAGCCGCGCGGGTCGCCCTTCTCGACGCGCAGCTCCGCCACGAGCAGCCGGGTCACCTTGAGATCTCGGATCTCGAGGTCGTGTATGCGCGCGTGGCGCACCCACAGGCGGCCGATGGCGAGCGCGCCCAGGGCGAGGGCCCCCAGCGCCAGCGCGCCGAAGGCGACCGCGCCGGTGGCGAGCGCGCCCGACATCTCGGCGCCGCTCGCACTGGAGCCGATGGCCTGGTGGCGGACGCGGAGCTGCCGCACCGCGCGGAGCGGTCCGGCCGGGCGTCCGGTCGGCATGGGCGGATGGGAATGGAGCGGGCGTTCGGTGGTGGAGTCCATGGCGTCGTTCCTCTCAGGCATAGTGGGGCGCGCAGCCTTCGGGCTTGCGAATGCGCTTCGTGGACGCGGGATACTTGCCGAGCTTCTCGGCGGGGCGGCGGGGACGCGCCACGAGCTCGCCGCCGCAGTTGGGACAGAGGCCGCCGAGCACACCATCGGCGCAGGCCCGGCAGAACGTGCACTCGAACGAGCAGATCACGGCGTCGGGCGTGCCCGGCGGCAGATCGCGATCGCAGCATTCACAGTTCGGTCGAAGCTCGAGCATGAGGCTCCTCCTTGCGGGGCCGGGGCTCAGCGCAGCGGCTTGTTGAGCTGGATGGTGTAGTCGCCGAACCCGAGACTTCGGTAGAGGCGGGCCGCGCCCTCGTTGCGGGCGAGGACACCCACCCGGAGCGTCTTCGCGCCCTTGCCGCGCGCAAAGGCCGCCGCGCGCTCCAGCAAGGCCCGGCCGAGACCGTGCCGCCGGTACGCGGGCAACACCACCAGATCCGATACGTAGGCGTAGGCCTGGCTCTCGTCCGGCTCGGGGACCACGCGGCCCAGCACGCCGACGAAGCCGACCACGGTGCCGTCCTCCTCGGCCACGAACACGCGGCCCAGCGACTCGTCGCAGCGACGGAGCATGTGGGCCAGGTATCGGTCGGCCATCTCCTCGCCCTTCGGCAGCGTCGGCTCGAGCCCGCGCTCGAAGTCCTGGAGCTCCACCACGCAGGTCCGCAGGGGCTTCCGGTCGCGCAGCGCATCGTACTCGCGGATCATCGGCCGCCCTCGCGGATCTCCATCGAGGCGATCCGATCTCCGTCCAGGGCGTACACATGGTGGACCACCGTGTCCTTGAGGACGGCGCCCTGGAGATCGCGCACGACCTGGCGCACCTCCACGTCCACGCGGCCGTCGGCGGTGGGTGTGAAGCGGGAGGGCTCCACCGAGGGATCGATCAGGGTCCACTGGCGGGTCCAGTAGTCGCGCACCGCCGCGTGGCCCCGTAGGGTGCCGCCCTCCATGCCGTTGGGCCAGATCACGTCGGGGGTCATGAGCGCGAGCGCGCCCGCGACGTCGCGCGCGTTGAAGGCGGCGTAGGCGGCGCGGAGCACCGCCTCGGTCTTCACTGCACGACCTCGTCGGCGCGCGCGACGAGGGACTGCGGGAGACTCACCCCGAGGGCGCGCGCGGTCCGGGCATTGAGCACCAGCTCGAACTTCCTGACCTGCTCCACGGGCAGGTCCGCGGGCCGGGCGCCCTTGAGGATGCGGTCCACATAGACGGCAGCCAGGCGATGCGCCTCGCCGAAGCTCGGGCCATAGGTCATGAGCAGACCATGCTCGGCGTATTCCCGCGGCCCGCTGAGCGTCAGCAGGCGGTGCTTGACGCCCAGCTCTGCAAGCTGGGCCACGTTGGCCCCGAAGACCGGATCTCCCAGGATGAGGAGCGCGTCCACGTGCTGCCCGGCAACCGTCCCGAAGGCTCGATCGAACGCGTCTGGGCTGCGCGCCTCGACGATCTGGAGCCCGATCTTGAGCTTCTTCGCCGCCGCGCGGACCTCGGCGATCGCCTGCTTCTGGTACACGGTGTTGGCGGGATTCCACAGCACCCCCAGCCGGGAGGCCTTGGGCCGAAGCTCGCGCAGGAGATCGAGCTGCTTGCCGATGGTCTCGGCGGAGGCAGTGGACGTACCGGTGACGTTCGCGCCCGGCCGGGCAAAGCTTGCGACCAGCCCGGAAGCCACCGGATCGCTCACCGCGATCATCACGATGGGAATGGTCTCGGTCGCCTTCATCGCGGCCAGCGTTGCTTGGGTCACCGAGGAGGCAATCACATCGACGTGGAGCCCGACCAGCTCCGCCGCCAAAGTGGGAAGGCGATCGAACTGACCGTCCGCGCTCCGGTACTCTATGGTCAGGTTGCGCCCTTCGGTGTAGCCGAGTCGGCGCATCTCCTGACGGAAGGCCTCCTCGCGGGAGGGGAGCGAGCCCGCGGTGAGGAAGCCCACGCGGTATACCCGGGCCGGCGTCTGCGCGGCCACGAGTGCCGCCGCCCCCGCGAGCACGACTCCCGCCAACAGCGCTGCTCCCCATCGCCGCCAGGACATGGCAGCAAAGATACCGAATCGCTAGGCAGATGGCCACGACCGTGCGATACTGACCGCGTTCTCGAAGCGACTCAGTGAGTCCGAACGGCGGTTTCCCCCGGCAAATCCCCCCGTTCTTCCGTTCACGCCGGACAGACAAGCAGCGCGGTTCCTTGCCCGGCGAGAAGCCCGCTCGATCGAGGTCGATTGCTCATGTCCTTTACTGCCCTGAATCTCCACCCCACCCTGCTGCGCGCCGTCGAGGCGCTCGGCTTCATCGCGCCCACGCCCATCCAGCGCGACGCGATTCCGCCCGTGCGCGAAGGCCGCGACGTCCTCGCCTGCGCCATGACCGGCAGCGGCAAGACCGCTGCGTTCGTTTTGCCCATCGTCGAGCGGCTCATGGCGAAGCCGCGCGGAGTCACGCGCGCCCTCGTCATCGCGCCCACGCGCGAGCTGGCGGCCCAGATCGAGGCCGATCTGCGCGACCTCGCTCGCTTCACGCCGGTGCGAGGCGCCGCGGTGTTCGGCGGCGTCGGCATGGGCCCTCAAGAGGCCGCGCTCCGTCGCGGGGTCGACGTCATCGTCGCCACCCCGGGCCGGCTGCTCGACCACATGCAATACCCCTACGCGCGCCTGGAGGGGCTCGAGGTCCTCGTGCTCGACGAGGCGGACCGCATGCTCGACATGGGCTTTCTCCCCGACATCCGCCGCATCCTCGGGCGTCTGCCGCGGCAGCGCCAGACGCTGCTGTTCTCGGCGACCATGCCCGCGCCGATCGCCGCGCTCGCGCGGGAGTTCCTCCGCAACCCCCTCCCCATCAACCAGGAGCGCAAGGCCGCGCCGGCGACCGGCATCACGCACGCGGTATACCCGGTGGCGCAAGAGCTCAAGAGCGCTTTGCTCCAGGCGCTGCTGCGGCGCGACGACATGCGGAGCGTCCTCGCGTTCACGCGGACCAAGCATCGGTGCAACCGCCTCGCCGAGCAGCTCGCACGGGCCGGCATCGCGACCGAGCGCATCCACGGCAACCGAAGCCAGGGCCAGCGCACGGTGGCGCTGGACGCGTTCAAGCGCGGCAAGGCGCGGGTGCTGGTCGCCACCGACATCGCCGCGCGCGGCATCGACATCGACGAGCTGTCGCACGTGGTGAACTTCGACGTGCCCCACGTCGCCGAGGACTACATCCACCGCGCCGGCCGGACCGCGCGGGCGGGCGCCGTCGGTGAGGCCGTGACCTTCGTGGCCCCCGACGAGATGGGCGGCCTCCGGGCCATCGAGCGAGCCCTCGGGGCGTCCCTCCCACGGCTCACCCTGGCCGGCTTCGACTACGCAGGCCGGCCAGCCGAAAAGCTCGAAGTGCCCCTGGCGACGCGCGTGGCCGCCATCCGGGCCCGGCGGGCCGACGAGCGGGCGCGTGCCCGGGGCAACGCCTTCCGCCGGGACGCCAGCCAGCCGACCCTGGCGGGTCACCGCGGGCGGTAGGCCGGTCCCCCCGGGCCTTGTAGGTCCGACCCTTTGCTTGGAGGGACAAATCAGGTAACTGCTTGAAAAGTCGGCATGTGAGCCGTGGCCCCGGCATTGCAGTTTCCTGGATGCAGGAGGGTAGCGACCATGTCTGGCTCCGAGGCACCGTCCGGAAAACGCATTTTGGTGGTGGATGACGAGGCGCCCCTCGCCGCGCTGATGACCGACATACTCTCGGCAGATGGGTACACGGTGGACATCGCCGTCAACGGTCTGGCCGCCCTGGCCCACATCGAGCGCGGCGCCTATGACTTGATCCTGAGCGATCTGCGCATGCCGGAGCTGGACGGGCCCGGTCTTTACCGCGAGCTCGAGCGGCGGCGGCCCGAGCTGGCGCGTCGCATCGCCTTCGTGACGGGCAGCGCACAGTCTGTGGGGATGGAGCACTTCCTCGAGAAGACGGGCGCGCCCATCCTCTACAAGCCGTTCCGCATCCAGGATCTGCAGAAGCTCGTCAGCGATCTGCTCGAGCGCTAACGGCGCTTGGGCGCGCGTAGTACGATGCGGGCATGTGCTGGGCCCGCGTCGGCATCGTGCTGATGCTCCTCGGCGCGCCCGCCGTGGCCCAGGACACCCCGATCGCCCTGCCGGCCGGCTTCCACCTCGAGGCCTTCGCGCGCGACGTCCCCGGCGCGCGCTTCATGACGCTGGACCCGAATGGCACCGTGCTCCTGTCCCAGCCGCGTCAGAGCCGCGTGGTCGCTCTGCCCGACGCCAATCGTGACGGCCGCGCCGATCGCGTGGTGACGGTGGTCGAGGGCCTGAACCGGCCGCACGGGCTGGCCTTCAAGGACGGCGCCCTCTACGTCGCCGAGACGGGCCGCGTGCTCCGCCTCCGCTACGACCCGGCGACGCTGAAGGCGAGCGATCCCCGGCCGATCGTCCCGAGCATTCCCTCGGGCGGCGGCCACTGGACGCGCACGATCGCCTTCGCCCCGGACGGCCGGCTCTTCGTGTCCGTCGGCTCGTCGTGCAACATCTGTAAGGAATCAGACGCGCGGCGCGCCGCCATCGTGCGCTACGAGGCCGACGGATCCGGCGAGCGGCTCTTTGCCACCGGGCTCCGCAACGCGGTGGGGATCGCGCTCCTCCCCGGCACGAGCACGCTCTGGGCCACCGTGAACGAGCGCGATTGGAAGGGCGACGATCTGCCGCCGGAGTACGTCACCGAGGTGAAGGAGGGCGGCTTCTACGGCTGGCCCGAGTGCTACGTGTCGGGTAAGAAGGTCGTGCTGGACGAGCGCGCGGGTGACCGCTGCCAGAAGGTCACGCTGCCCACCGTGGAGGTGCAGGCTCATTCCGCGCCCCTCGGCATGGCCTTCTACACGGGACAGCAGTTCCCCACCGAGTATCGCGGGAGCCTCTTCGTCGCGTATCACGGCTCGTGGAACCGGTCGGTGCCGACGGGCTACAAGGTCGTGCGCATCCCGTTCGCGAACGGGCAGCCGTCGGGGCCGGTGACGGACTTCGCCACGGGCTGGCTCGCCGGGAACCGTCAGGTCGACGGGCGGCCGGTGGACGTGCTCGTGGGCCGGGACGGCGCCCTCTACATCTCCGACGATCACGCGGGCGCGGTGTACCGGGTGACGTACCGGCCCTAGCGCCGTTACTTGGGTTCGGGGGCGAGGCGGACCACCATCTTGCCGAGGTTGTCGCCGGTGAAGAGGCCCATGAAGGCCTTCACGGCGTTGTCGATCCCCTCCACCACCGTGACCTCGTGCTTGATTCGGCCGGCGCGCAGCCAGCCGCCCACCTCGGCGAGGAAGGCCGGATACTTGTCGAAGTGGTCGGAAATGATGAAGCCCTGCATGAGGACGCGGTTGCCCACCATGTTCATCATGGAGCGCGGGCCGGGCTCCGGCGTCTCCAGGTTGTACTGCGAGATCATCCCGCAGAGGGGGATGCGCGCGAACGGATTCACCAGCCGCAGCACGGCGTCGAGCATCGCGCCGCCCACGTTCTCGAAGTAGACGTCCACGCCCTGCGGGCAGGCGGCGCGCAGCGCCTCGAAGAGATCGGGCGCCTTCCGGTAGTTGATGGCGGCGTCGGCCCCGAGCTCCTTGGTGAGCCACGCGCACTTCTCGTCGTTGCCCGCCGTGCCCACCACGCGGAGGCCGAGGATCTTGCCCATCTGCACCACGAGCGAGCCGGTGGCGCCCGCCGCGCCCGAGACCACGAGGGTCTCGCCGGCCTTGGGCTTGCCGATCTCCTTCAAGCCGTACCAGCCGGTGAAGCCGGGCACGCCGAGCACGCCCAGGTAGGCCGGCAGCGGCAGCGAGCGGTCGAGCACGCTGAGCCCCTCGCCATCCGACACGAAGTACTCGCGCCAGCCCAGCATGCTCGACACGAGGTCGCCCAGCTTCAGCTTGGGATGATTCGACTTCACCACCTGCCCCACCGCGCGCCCATCGGCGGGCTGGCCGACCTCCCAGGGCTTGGCGTACGAGCGGCGGTCGTTCATGCGGCCTCGCATGTAGGGATCGACCGACATGTAGAGGTTCTTCACCAGCACTTCGCCCGGACCCGGATCGGCCACCGAGACCTCGACGAGCTTGAAGTCGCTCGGCTGGGGCGCCCCCGAGGGCCGGGCGGCGAGCAGGATCTGGCGGCTTGCGGTCGGCACCGCCCCCTCCCTACACCACCGCGGACATGCCGCCGTCGAAGTTGATGGCGGTGCCCGTGATGTAGGACGCGCGGTCCGAGACGAGGAAGGCGACGAGGTCGCCGAACTCCGCGGCGTGCGCCACGCGCCCCACCGGGATGCGCTTGGCCAGCTCCGTGTAGTGGCTCTCGAGATCGCCGTCCTTGGCGCGCCGGTCGATCTGCGCGCTGCGCACGAGGCCGATGCAGATCGTGTTCACGAGGATCTTGTCGGCCGCGTACTCGTGGGCGAGGGACTTGGTGAGGTTGATGCCCGCCGCCCGCGACACGCTGGTGGGCAGGGAACGCGGGGCGGGGGTCTTCCCGCCCACCGTGGTCACGTTGACGATGCGCCCGCCGCCCCGCCGCTTCATGATCGGGATGACCTGCCGGCAGAAGCGGATCGCGCCCATCACCTTCAGCTCGAAGTCCTCGTGCCAGATGTCGTCCTCGACCTTCTCGAAGGCGGCCGCCGCCGAGGTGCCGGCGTTGTTGAGCAGGATGTCGACCCCGCCCCACCTGTCCTGGGTGGCCCGCACCACGTTCTCGATGTCCGCGGCCTTGGTGGCGTCGGCGGGAATGGCCAGGAGGTCGCCCCCCGTCGCCTTGCGGATGCCGTCCGCCGCCGCCTCCAGCACGTCCTTGCGCCGCGCGCAGATGGTCACCTTCGCGCCTTCGCGCGCCAGGCGCTCCGCCGCCGCGCGCCCCAGCCCCTCGCTGCCCCCGCTGATGATCGCGATCTTGCCGCCGAGTCCCAGATCGAGCGCCATGTCGCCTCCCTTGGTGGGTTTACGCGTCGCTGCTATCGTGGTCCTTCCTCAGCGGCCCTTGAACACCGGCTCGCGCTTCTCGACGAAGGCCCGCGTGGCCTCGCGCCAGTCCTCGGTCATGCCGCTGCGCGTGTGGCCCCAGGCTTCCAGGTCGAGCACGTCCTTGAGCCCGCCGCTCTCCGCGGCGTTGAGATTGCGCTTCATGTAGCGATAGGCCACCGACGGCCCCTTGGCAAGGCGGGTGGCGAGCGCCATGGTCTCGGTCTCGAGCATGGCGTCGGGCACCACGCGATTGACCATGCCCAGGGCGAGGGCCTGCTGCGCATCCACCAGGTCGGCGGTGAGATAGAGCTCGCGCGCCTTCGCGGTGCCGACGAGCTGGGTGAGGAAGTAGCTGCCGCCGAAGTCGCCCGAGTAGCCCACGCGGGCGAAAGCGGTGCCGTACTTCGAGGTGTCGGAGGCGATGCGCATGTCGCAGGCCAGGGCCAGGGAGAGCCCGGCCCCCGCGGCGGCGCCGCGCACCATGGCGATCGTGGGCTTGGGCATCTCGTGGAGCCAGCGCGACACCTCCATCCGCGCGCGCAGGTTCTGGGCCTTGTCCTCCAGGCTGGCGTCGTCACCCTCGCGGCCCTCGGCCATGGCCTTGACGTCGCCGCCCGCGCAGAAGCCGCGGCCCGCGCCCGTCACCACCACCACGCCCACGTCGGGATCGGCGGCCAGGCGCGGCATCGCCTCGAGCAGCGCATCGAGCATGTCGCGGGACATGGCGTTCAGCCGGTCGGGGCGGTTGAGGGTGAGCAGGGCGATGCGGTCCTTGACGGCCTCGAGCAGATCCTGGGTCATCGCGGCTCCTCCGGGACGGGGGGTAAGTGCCGCGATCATCGCCGCCCGGGGCGGCCCGCGCAAGAGGAGACCGGCCCGCGCAAGGGGGGACGGCGAAGGGTGGGGACGAGGAGAGTTGTTCTACTCTGCGAACCAGCCGCTGACCATCCAGCAGCCGCCGGCCACGACACCCGCCAGCGCAACCGTCGCGGCCGAGAGGTCGCCGGACGCCACCATCACCATCGGCACCGCCACCAGCGCCATTCCCACCAGGGTCTTCATGGAGCGAACCCTCCTGGCAGAAGTGGACAGCATTTGACGTACCACTGACGTACCACCGAGGGGGAAGTCGCAAAATCCGCCACTTGGCTAGCAGCTCGGCCTGGGATCGGGCGCGAACGCCCGGGATGCGGGGAGACTATGCCCGGTAAGAGAAACCGGATGCCCGCTCAGGCGACGGGCTCGTGCTCGTCCAGCGGGACCATGAACGCGCCGATGGACTCGAGCGCCTCGTCGTTCTCGGGCCGCCACCGGCGGTGCCCCTGGCGACGCTCCATGCCCGGGTCGATGTGCTCGCGGCGCCGCTCGCCGCGGCGCCGGTCGATCATCACCTGGACTTCCTCCTCCGCCGAGAAGTGGCCGATCAGGTATTCGCGCAGCTCGGGCCGCCTTTTCGACACGATGAAGAGGTAGCGGGCCATGTCGTCCATCCCCGTTGGATAAAGCAAGTTCCCTGCCCCTGCCCACAGGCCAGGGTTTCCGGCAAGATCCACCCGAGCCTCGCACGCCGGCCCGGAAAGCGTAAGCTTTTCCGACGAGGGCGAGGCGCGGATCAGACGTGGCTATACAGATCCTCGCGCGTCGTGGGACGGTCGAAGGACCGGTCCCACTGCTTACGCATGAGCACCTGATAGAGGCCAATGTGGCCTTCCTGGAAGGCCACCGATGAGCAGGTCAGGTAGAGGCGCCAGATCCGGTAGACCTTCTCACCCACGATGGCCCGCGCCTCGTCCGCGCGTGCGTCGAGGCGCTCGACCCACTGCCGGCACGTGCGCGCGTAGTGCAGGCGCAGCCCCTCGACGTCGAGGATCTCCCAGCCCGCTCGCTCCTGTTCCGTCATGGTCTCGGTGAGCCCGGCGAGATCGCCGTTGGGGAAGACGTACTTGTAGAGGAAATCGGTCTGGCTGCTCGGCTTCCAGTGGAACTCGTGCGTGATGCCGTGATTGAGGTACAGGCCGTTGTCGTTGAGCATCTCGCGCACGCGGCCGAAGAAGGCGGGGTAGTTCGGGATGCCCACGTGCTCGATCACGCCGACGGCGGCGATCTTGTCGTAGCGGGCGCCGGCAGGAAGGTCGCGGAAATCGCGATGCTCGACCAGGCAGCGGTCGGTGAGGCCCTCGCGCCTGATGCGCTCGGCGGCGAAGTCCGCCTGCGCGCGCGAGAGCGTCACCCCGTGCGAGCGGACGCCGTAGTGCTGGGCGGCCCAGATGGCGAGGCTGCCCCACCCGCATCCGATGTCGAGCATGGTCTCCCCAGGCTGCAGGCGCAGCTTGCGGCACACGAGGTCCAGCTTGTCCGCCTGCGCGTCCTCGAGCTTGCCGTCGGGGTCGCGGTAGTACGCGCACGTGTAGACCATCAACGGATCGAGGAACAGCGCATAGAACTCGTTCGACATGTCGTAGTGGTACGAGATCGACTGCGCGTCATGCGCCTTGCTCCGCCGCCGCTTCATGCGCCCGCCCCCTGTTCTTTCATCCCGAAGATGGTGTCGAAGACGACGCGCCGCCGGGCCCGCGCGGAGCCCAGGACGACGCGCACTGCCGTGCGCGCGAGCGCCCCGGGCAGGCGGCTCAGCTGCCGCCCGATCCAGGTAGGCTCGCCCGCGCCATAGAGCGCGACGATCTGTCGGGCATAGCCGTCCAGCGACGCGCGGCCCCGCAGCATGCCCTCGGCGACGCCGGCGGCGAGGATGCCGCTGCGGATGGCGGGCCCGATACCCTCGCCGGAGAGGTCGCGCGCGAGCCCCGCCGCGTCCCCGATCAAGCAGAACCCCGGTCCGGCCAGGCGCCGCGGCGCCTGGCGCCGCACCACGTAGGCGTGGCCCTTGAAGGGCTCGAGCGGGAGATCCGCGGGCAGCCGGCCCGCCGCGCGGAGGGCGGCGACGAGGGCTTCACGCCGGCGCGGGAGGCTCCCATCGGCGCCGCCGGTGATCCCGATGCCCACGTTGATGAAGTCGCCCTTGGGAAAGAACCAGCCATACCCGCGGAGATCGGCCTCCACGTAGATGTCGGGCGCATCCATGAACCGCTCGAGCCGCGCGCGCCACTCGGGGGACAGCCGCGTCTCCGACTCCTGCGCCACCACGACCTCCTCGCGCTCCGACACCTCGCCGAGATCGCGCGCCACCGGGCAGCGGTGGCCGCCCGCGCCGATCACGAGCGGCGCCTCGAAGGCGCCGCGCTCCGTCTCCACGCGCGCGCCCGCGGGGCCGGCGGTGACCTTCGTCACGCGCATGCCCCAGCGCACGTCGGCCCCCACGGCGGCCGCCCGCTCCAGCAGGAAGTGGTCGAACTCGCGGCGGATGATCCCGTACGAGGCGGGGCGCCGCCAGCGCGTGTCGTGGCGGGTGCCGTCGAATTCGAGCGCGCACGCGGCGAAGCCCTGGATGGTCAGTGGGTATTTCTCGGGATCGATCTCGAGGTCGGCGAGCGCGGTGGGCGTGACCCAGCCCGCGCAGATCTTCACCCGGGGAAAGACGGCCGCGTCGAGGACCAGCGGGCGGAAGCCCGCGCGCGCCAGCCGCCACGCCGCGGTGCTGCCGCCGGGCCCGCCGCCCACCACGATGACGTCGGCGGCGGGCACGCTCACGCGCTCCAGAGGGAGCGGAGAATGCGGAGGCGCTGGCCGAGCGTGACCTTGATCGCCTCCACCTCGTCGGCCACCCGCATCGCGGCGAAGAGATCGCCCTCGATGTCGATGGCGCTCGTCGCGTACGCCTCGGCGAAGTGGCCGGGCGAGGGATCCCGCATCAGCTCCGCGAAGGTCTCGGCCCGATGCACAACGACCGTGCAGGCCGGCTCTCCCCGGCCGAGCCGCACCTCGGTGCCGTCCCAGAGACGGAAGGCGAGCGGGGTCCGGAGGGAGGCGAATACCTCCTTCAGGATCGACGCAGCGACGGGTGCACTCGGGCGCAGCCGGAGCAGTGCGGGCATTGGGAGCTCTTTGCGGCTTTGTATACGGCCGGGCCCCGCATTGTCAACCAGGCCTCACCGCCTGCGGCGCGTCCCCCGAGGAACGGCTGGTGCCCCGCCGACACCGGGCCTGGAGGTCCGGCTTAAGGACATGTCGCAAGTGCCTGAATCGACGAGGCCGCTGGACTAGCCCCGGCCGCCGCCCGATGGCACCGGGGTTGCTACCTATAGGCGCCGCGCGAGCCCGGACGGCCGCGCCCGCCTCACCTCTCACCCACGGGAGGACGCCATGCCCTTGGCCCTCGCGACACGGCCAGCGCTTGAGACGAGCCGGCCATACCTGGACGAGCTGCCCAAGGAGGCCATGCGCCGCACCATTCGCGACCTGCTGGAGTCTCCCGAGCCTCTCGCGGAGGTGGAGACGGTCTTCGACGTGCCGGTGATCGCGCGGCGCTGTCTCGGCCGCCACTGGCCCACCCAGTCGCCCCCCGAGCGGGCCGAATTCACCGACGCCCTCGCGGCACTCCTGGTCGACACGCTCCGGGACACCGTCGGCCCGGCGAGCCGCATCCGCTACACCACGCAGAGCGCGAGCGGCCCGCTCGTGACCGTGAAGGCGGAGCTCGCGCGGGAGGGCGGCGCGTCCGCGGCGCTCGAGCTCCGCGTGCATCGCGTCCGCGGCCGGTGGCTCCTGAACGACTTCGTCGTCGACGGGATGAGCTTCGTGGCCCAGCACCGGGCGGACATCGAGCGCGCCCTCGCCGGCCCCGGCGAGGCCCGCCTCAGCTCGTGACGGCGATGGCCGCGTGGACGGCGTTGCTGACGACGTCCAGGCGCTGGCTGTGCCAGGGATCGGGCACGCGGCTGTTCGTGAGATACGCGAACGACACGCCGGAGGCGGGGTCGCCCCAGCAGTAGGACGAGCCCACGCCGCCGTGGCCGAACGTCCGAGGGTGGGCGAGCGAGCCCAGCCCGCGAATGGTCTCGGTGGTGCCGCGCACGTGGGGCCCGAGCCCCCGGTGCATCGGCATGCCCATGTAGTGGTCCAGGCGCTCGCCCGTGAAGTTCCGCGTCACGTACTCGACCATTCGAGTGGAGAGAAAACGGGCCCCGTTCAGCATGCCGCCCTGGACCATCATCTGGTAGAAGGCGGCCATGGCCCGCGCGGTGGCATAGCCGCCGCCGCCCGGCGTGCCCGCGCGGCGGAACTCCGCGGAGGCCTCGTCGGGCCGCCGCACCTGCCGCCGCCCGTCCTCGGCAGGCTCGTGCATGTCCACCGAGCGTGCGTGCTGCGCGTCGGGGAGCCCCACGAAGAGCTCACCCGCGAGCCCCAGCGGCTCGACCACGTGATCGCGGATGAACGCGCGATAGTCGGTCTTGGTGAGCCGCTCGATGAGCACGGCGGCCACCCAGTGGGCGGCGCGGCCGTGATAGTGCACGCGCGAGCCCGGCGTCCAGTCGAGCGTGAAGCCGCAGACGGTCCGGGCCAGCAGGTCGTGGTCTTCCCACGCCGCCTTGGGCACGTCGGCGTCGGGGAATCCGCCCTGATGCGTGAGGAGCTGAAGGATCGTGATGCCGCCCTTACCGTTGGCCTCGAAGCCCGGCACGTGCATGGCCACCGGATCGGTGAAGCGGAGCGCGCCGCGCTCCGCGAGCAGCCACACCGCGCACGCGGTGATGACCTTGGTATTGGAGTAGAGGAGCCACAGCGTGTCGTCGCGCGCCGGCGTGCGCGGGTCGAGGCGCGCCTCGCCGAAGGACTTGACCAGCGCGAGCTTGCCGTGGCGGGCCACCGCGATCTGCGCCCCCGGATACCGGCCTTCGGTGAGATGGCCGTTGATGATCTCGGTGAGACGCTCGAGGGCCTGCGGATCGAAACCGAGCGACGCGGGCGCGGCGGACGCGACGAGGAAGGCCATGGTCACCTCTCCGGATTGGGGTGAAGGAGCGACGCGGCGAGTGTAGGCGCGCCCTCGCCGACCTGTCAACGCCCGCAGCCTTCCGCTATACTGCGGCGCGTGCCCGCCTCCCCTCTCCTCGACGGCCTCGTCGTCCTCGACTTCACGCGCGTGCTCGCCGGGCCGTACTGCACGCGCCTCCTCGCGGATCTGGGCGCGCGCGTCATCAAGATCGAGCGGCCGGGCGAGGGCGATGAGATGCGGCGGGCGCATCTGCAGCTCGAAGCGGGGCGTGACGACCAGAGCACCTACTACACGCGGGTGAACGTGGGGAAGGAGAGCGTGGCGCTGGACCTCGCGCATCCCGCCGCGCGCGAGGTCGTGCACGATCTCGCGCGGCGCGCCGACGTGGCCATCGAGAACTTCGTGCCCGGCGTGGCCGCCAAGCTCGGTTGCGACGCGGCGGCGCTGCAGGCGGTCAAGCCCGACCTCGTCTACTGCTCGATCTCGGGCTTCGGCCAGACGGGGCCGTGGCGCGACCGCGCCGCCTTCGCCCACATCGTCAACGCCGCGTCGGGGATGATGTACCTCGAGCGCGGCGACCGGCCGCCCCACGCCGCCAACATCCAGGCCGCCGACGTGCTCGCGGGCACGCACGCCTTCGGCGCCATCCTCGCCGCGCTGCTCCGCCGCATGCGCACCGGCGAGGGCGCGCGGCTCGACGTCTCGATGCTGGAGGCCCTCGTGGCGTGCGACGACATCACCTACGGGGCGGTGCTGAACGGAGGCGAGGAGATGGGGGCGCCGCGCCCGGGCATGTGGGTGTTCGAGATCGGCGGGCGCCACATCGCCTTCCAGACCGGAGGCGCGCCCATGCTCTGGCCGCGCCTGGTCGGGATGCTCGGCCGTCCCGAGCTGGCGCAGGATCCGCGCTTCGCGACGCCGCTGGCCCGGCGCGAGAATCTGGAGGCGCTCCGCACGGTGATCGCGGAGTGGCTCGGGCGCTTCGCCTCCGCCGACGCCGCCCTCGAGGCTCTCACCGCCGCGCGCATCCCCTGCGCGCCCGTGCTTGCCCCGCGTGAGGTGGTGGGCCACCCGCATCTCGCCGCGCGCGGCTTCTTTCCCGAGGTGCCGCACCCGGCGCGCGGCCGCGTGCGCGTCACCGCCACGCCCTTCCACGTGGACGGCCAGCCCACCCGGCCCGCCGGCCCCGCGCCGTATCGCATCGGCGAGCACACGCGCGCCATCCTCGAGGGCTGGCTCGGCTACGCGCCGGCGCGCGTGGCCGCGCTGCGCGACGCGGGCGCGATCGCCACGCCGTGAGGCGCAGCGCGCCCGCGTCATGTTAGGCTCTTCCGGACTGTCCTCACCTTCACCTCTGGCTGCGGGAGATCGATCGATGGCACGGATGACCGGCGGCGAAGCACTGGTTCAGCAGCTCCACCGCGAAGGCGTACGCGTGGTCTTCGGGCTTCCCGGCGTGCAACTCTACGGCGTGATGGCCGCGCTGCGCGAGCAGCCGGCCATCCGCTTCATCCAGACGCGCCACGAGCAGGCGACCTCGTACATGGCGGACGGCTACGCGCGCGCGGGCGGCGGCGTCGGCACCGCGCTGGTCGTCCCCGGCCCCGGCCTCCTGAACGCGGCCGCCGGGCTCAGCACCGCGTACTCCGCGTCCTCTCCGGTGTTCATGCTCTCGGGCCAGGTGCCGAGGAGCCAGATCGGCAAGGACATCGGCGTGCTCCACGAGGTGAACGATCAGCTCGACTGCATCCGCCCCGTGACCAAGTGGCGCCGGCGCGTGCTCGAGGTGTCCGACATCCCGGCGGCGGTGCGCGCGGCCATGCATCAGCTCACTACCGGCCGGCCGCGGCCCGTCGAGCTCGAGATGCCGCCGGAGACCATGGAGGAGGAGGGCGAGGCGGTGATGCTCGACCCCGTGCATCCCGCGCGCCCCGCCGCGCCCGCCGCGGACATCCGGCGGGCGGTGGATCTCCTCGTCGGCGCGCAGCGGCCCGTGATCTACGCGGGCGGCGGCGTCATGCTCGGCGGGGCGAGCGAGGCGCTCACCACTCTCGCCGAGTATCTGCAGGCCGGCGTGATCACGAGCGCCGAGGGCAAGGGGGCCATCAGCGACCACTCGGAGCTGTCGCTCGGCGCCACCGTGTGGCCGCAGTCGCCGGTGCGCAATCACCTGCTGCAGGCCGACGTGATCCTCGCCGTGGGTACACGCTTCGCCCTCGCGGTCCCCAAGGCCGACCAGCAGGTCATCCACATCGACATCGATCCCGACGAGATCGGCCGCAACCACCGGAAGTCGTTCGGTCTGGTGGGCGACGCTCGCGGGACGCTCGAGGCCATGGTCGAGGCGGTGCGCGCGGCCGCGCCCCCGCGGTCGTCACGCAAGGCCGAGTACGAGGCTCTGCGCGCGGAGACCGCCGCGCTCGCCCAGGAGCCGCAGGGCAGCATCGTGAAGAGCCTGCGCGCCGGCATGCCGGAGAATGCGATCCTCGTGGCGGGCATGACGCAGATCGGCTACTACTCGCGCCCGTTCTTCCCCACCTACGAGGCGCGGACGTATCTCACCTCCTCCTACTCCGGCAATCTCGGCTACGAGTACCCGGTGGCGCTCGGCGCCAAGGTGGCCTGCCCCACCCGGCCGGTCATCGCGGTGATCGGCGACGGCGGCTTCATGTACAACGTGCAGGAGCTCGCCACCGCCGTGCAGCAGAAGATCAACGTGATCGCCGTGGTCTTCAACGACAACGCCTACGGCAACGTGGCCCGCGATCTCGACGAGACATGGGGCGGCGCGTACGGCGCCGCGCTGCACAACCCCGACTTCATGAAGCTCGCGGACGCCTTCGGCGTCCACGGCATGCGGGCCAAGGAGCCGGCCCAGGTGGGCGCGCTCGTGCGCGACGCCATCCAGCTCGACCGGCCCGTGCTGATCGAGGTGCCGGTGGGCCGCATGCCCACGCCCATCTTCTTCCCGCCGCGGAAGGCGCCGACCAAGTACAAGCGCTGACCGCGGCGCGATGGCGACGAAGGCGCGCTTCGCCCTCCTCGGCGCGTGGCGCGCGCTGCGGCTGCGCTGCCCCCTCTGCGGAGCGGGCGGCGTGACGCGCCGCTGGGTCGTCGTCGTCCCGCAATGTCCGCGGTGCCGGCTTCGCCTCGACCGCGGCGAGCCGGACTACTGGATCGGCGCCATGCTCTTCAACCTCATCGCCGCCGAGATCCTGTTCGCGTTCGGGGTGCTCACCGTGCTCCTGCTCACCGCGCCCAATCCGCCGTGGGACGCGCTCTACTGGGGCGGCATCGCCGGGACCATCGTCATGCCGATCGTCACCTATCCCATCACCAAGCTGATCTGGCTCACCTTCGATCTCACCTTCCGCCCGCCGCATCCCGGCGACTTCGCTCCCGCGCCATGAACGCGCCCGCCGGCGACGTCTGGGCGGTCGGCGACGCCTACGAGCCCTATGTCGGCCGCTGGAGCCGGCTCGTGGCCGCCCAGTTGCTGGATTGGCTCGCGGTGCGGCCGGGCGCGCGCTGGCTGGACGTGGGCTGCGGCACCGGCGCGCTCAGCCGCACCATCCTCGACCGGGCGGCGCCCGAGGCGGTGACCGGCCTCGACGCATCCGCGGGCTTCGTCCAGCACGCGACGGCGCGCGTGGCCGACCCGCGCGCCAGCTTCCGCGTGGGAGACGCCCAGGCCCTGCCCTTCGACGACGGCACGTTCGACGCCGCGGTCTCGGGCCTAGTGCTGAACTTCGTGCCCACACCCATGCGGATGGCCGCCGAGATGCGCCGGGTGACCCGGCGCGGCGGCGTGGTGGCGCTCTACGTCTGGGACTATGCGGGCGGGATGGAGCTCATGCGCCACTTCTGGGACGTCGCGGGCAGCCTCGATCCCGCCGCGCTGCCGCTCGACGAGGGCCGGCGCTTCCCCATCTGCCGGCCGGAGCCGCTCGCCGCCCTGTTCCGCGACGCCGGCCTCGCCGAGGTGGACGTCCGCGCCCTCGACGTGCCCACGGTATTCCGCGATTTCGACGACTACTGGACGCCGTTCCTGGGCGGTCAGGGGCCTGCGCCCGGCTACTGCCTGTCGCTCGACGAGGCGCGCCGCACCACCCTGCGCGAGCGGCTCCGCGCCCGGCTGCCCGTGCAGCCGGACGGACGGATCCCGCTCACCGCCCGCGCCTGGGCGGCGCGAGGCCGCGCCGCCTAGGCCGCGGCCGCCCTCAGCAGCAGTGCCCGGCCGCGCGGCCGGGCATCTGCACCAGCTCGAGCCGCGTGTCGTCCGGCCCGCGCAGGAACGCGATGCGCCCGCCGTTCGGCATGTTGATCGGGCCTTCCAGCTTCCGCGCCCCGAGGCTCTCCAGGCGATGGATGTCGGCTTCGATATCCGTCGAGTCCAGGCCGAAGTGCTCGAGGCCGTGATGCGGCGTAGCGTCGCCGGGCCCCAGCGTCTCGCCCGTCCGCGCGCCCGAGATGTTCACGTTCACGCCGCCGTCGGGCGACGCGCAGCGGATGAAGCGATCGCCGAAGACGCGCGTCTCGTCGCTGGTGACCGTGAAGCCGAACGCGTTCACGTACCAGTCGGCGGTGCGGCGCGGATCGGGGGACTTGAGATGAATGTGGTTGATGCGGTACGCCATGACGCCATCCTCCACGCGTGCGGGTGAGCGGCTTGCTGGACAAATCCGGGCTGCGGGCACAGTATAGGCGGCCGGGAGGCCGACATGTCCACCGCGTTCGACTTCGATCGCATCATCGATCGCCGATCCACCGCGAGCAACAAGTGGAAGAAGTACGACAAGGACGTGCTCCCGCTCTGGGTCGCCGACATGGACTTCGCCTCCCCGGAGCCGGTGGTGCGCGCGCTGCGCGAGCGCGCCGCCCACGGCGTGTTCGGCTACGTGTACGAGGAGCCGGAATTCTTCGAGGTGGCGGCCGAGCGCATCGGGCGCCGCTACGGCTGGCGCGTGGGCCCGGAGTCCGTGGTGATGCTCCCCGGGGTGATCGCCGGGATCAACATGGCGGCGCGTATCTTCACGAGCCCGGGCGACGGAATCCTCGAGCAGGTCCCGGTGTACCCGCCCATCCTGCGCTGCCCCGGCAACATGGGGGTGACGCGCGACGAGGCGCCCCTCGGCCGCCGCGCCGATGGGCGCTACGAGGTGGACTGGGACACCTTCGAGCGCGCGATCACGCCCCGGACCAAGGCGTTCCTCCTCTGCAACCCCCACAACCCGACCGGCCGCGTCTATTCCCGTGAGGAGCTCACGCGGATGGCGGACATCTGCCTCCGCCGGGATCTCTGGATCATCGCCGACGAGATCCACTGCGACCTGCTCTTCTCGGGCCAGCGTCACGTGCCCATCGCGTCCCTCGGCCCCGCGGTCGAGCGGCGGACCATCACGCTGATGTCGCCGTCCAAGACGTTCAACCTCGCCGGGCTCAAGTGCGCGATCGCGGTGGTGCCCGACGCCGCGCTCCGCGAGAAGTTCGTGGCCGCCAAGGTCGACCTGGTGGCGAACCCCAACGTCTTCGGCTTCGCCGCCGCGCTCGCCGCCTATCGGGACGGGGGCCCCTGGCTGGACGCGCTCATGCGCTATCTCGAGGCCAACCGCGACTTCACGGCGGACTACGTGCGTCGCCACTTCCCCGGCGTCGGCATGTATCCGCCCGAGGGCATGTACCTCGCGTGGCTCGACTTCCGGCAGGCCGGCATCCCGGGCGGCGACCCTTTCACCTTCTTTCTCGAGAAGGCCCGGGTGGCCCTGAACGACGGCGTGACCTTCGGCCCGGGTGGCCAGGGCTTCGCGCGGCTCAACTTCGGCTCGCCCCGCGCGATGCTCACCGAGGGTCTGGAGCGCATGCGCGAGGCCTATCGCGCGCTCGGCCGCTGACGCGGCCGCGGTTGCCGCCGCCCCGGCGCGCATGCTAGGGTGCGCTGGTCCGAGACATCCCCAGGTCCGTTCTCCAAGGAGACCCTCGTGAGAGAGAACACGCTCAAGAAGATCTGGGCGAAGGGCGAGGCCGTCGTCAACGGCTGGCTCGCCATCCCCAGTGCCTTTTCCGCCGAGGTCATGGCCCATCAGGGCTTCGACTCCTTGGTGGTGGACATGCAACACGGCGTCGTCGACTACCAGGTCGCGGTGACGATGCTGCAGGCGATCTCGACCACGCCCACCGTTCCGATGGCGCGCGTGCCGTGGAACGATCCCGCGCGGCTCATGAAGATCCTCGACGCCGGGGTGTACGGCGTCATCTGCCCGATGATCAACACGCGGGAAGAGGCGGAGACGCTCGTGCGCCACTGCAAGTACCCGCCGCGCGGCCACCGCTCCTGGGGGCCGGTGCGCGCCTCGATCTACGCGGGGGCGGACTACGGCGACCACGCCAACGACGACATCGTGGTCATGCCGATGATCGAGACCGCCGAGGCGATGAAGAACCTCGACGACATCCTGAGCGTGCCCGGCGTCGACGCGGTGTACGTGGGCCCGTCCGACCTCTCGCTCGCGCTGGGCTGCAAGCCGCGGCTCGACCAGACCGACGCGCCGGTGGTGGAGGCGCAGCAGAAGATCGTGGAGGCCTGCAAAAAACACGGGGTGGTGGCAGGCATCCACAACAGCACCTCGGCCTATGCCCTCAAGATGATCGCGGCCGGCTACCAGTTCGTCACGCTCGCCAGCGACAGCCGCTTCCTCGCCCAGAAGGCGGCCGAGGAAGCCGCCGCCGTGAAGAAGACGGGCGTGAAGGCCGGCAAGCTGCCCGGCTACTAGGAGCGCGCCATGGCCCGACTCGACGGCAAGGTCGCCATCGTCACCGGCGGCGGCACCGGCATCGGCCGCTCGACCGCCCTCATGCTCGCCCGCGAGGGCGCGCGGGTGGTGATCAGCGGGCGCCGCAAGCCGCCGCTGGAAGACGTCGTGGCCGAGATCACGGGCGCGGGCGGCCAGGCCGTCGCGCATCCCGGCGACGTGGCCAAGCCCGCCGACGCCCAGGAGCTCGCGGCCTGGACCCTCGCCCAGTTCGGCCACGTCGACATCCTCGTCAACAACGCAGGGCACTCCAGCAAGGTACGGAATCTCCGCTGGATCGGCCTGGAGGAATGGGAGCAGGTGATGGCGGTCAACGTCACCGGCGCCTTCCTCCTCACCCAGGCGGTGCTGCCCAGCATGATCGAGCGCGGCGGCGGCACCATCGTGACCGTGTCGTCCTACGCGGCGCTGCGCCCCGGCCTCATCGGAGGCTCGGTGTACGGCGCGGCCAAGGCCGCCCAGCGCAACATGATGGGCCACGTGCACACCGTGCTGCGCGACAAGGGCATCCGCGCCACCACCGTCATGCCCGCCGAGGTAGACACGCCCATCCTCGACAAGCGCCCGGCCCCGCCCGATGCCGCCGCGCGCGCCACCATGATGCAGCCCGAGGACGTCGCCGAGGCCATCCTCCTCTGCGTCACCCTGCCCGAGCGCACCGTGATCGAGGAGATCGTGATCAGCCCCACGCGCTCGCGCGATCAGTCGAAGGAGATCTCGATCGCGCGGGACGCGGGCGCACCGCCCGGCGCGCGGTAGGGCGGCCCATGGCCACAGCCTCGGTCAACGGCGTCCGGCTGCGCTACGACGAGAGCGGCGTGGGGCCCCCGCTCCTGCTCTCGCACGGCTTCGGCGCCACCGGGCGCATGTGGGACGGCGAGCGCCGGGCGCTCGCCGCTCGCTGGCGCGTGATCGCGTGGGACATGCGGGGGCACGGCGACACCGAGAGCCCCGACGATCCCGCGCAGTACTCCGCCGACCTCACCGTCGGCGACATGCGGGGGCTGCTCCTGCACCTCGGGATCCGCCGCGCCGTCATCGGCGGGCTCTCGCTCGGCGGTTACGTGTCGCTGGCATTCCACGCCCGGTATCCGGAGATGACACGGGCGCTCGTGCTCTGCGACACCGGCCCCGGCTATCGCAACGCGGAGGCGCGCGCGGGCTGGAACGAGCGCGCCTTCCGCCGCGCCGCCGAGCTGGAGACGCGCGGCCTCGAGGCGCTCGCCGGCTCGAGTCGCGAGATGCGCGAGTCCGTGCGCCGGCACCGGTCGGCCACGTGGCTGGCCAACGCCGCGCGCGGCATGCTCGCGCAGGACGGCTCGCGCGTCATCGACTCCCTGCCGACCATCAAGGTGCCGACCCTCATCATCGTCGGCGACCAGGACGAGCCCTTCCTCGCGCCGTGCCGCTACATGGCGGGCAAGATCCCGGGGGCACGGCTCGAGATCATCAAGGGCGCGGGGCACTCGTCCAATCTCGACCAGCCCGAGGCGTTCGATCGCGTGCTCGGCGACTTCCTCGGCTCGCTTCCTCCGGAGCCTGCGTGAGCGCCGCCGCCACCACCCCCTACCGCGTCCTCGCCGTCGACACTCCGCGCCCGCTGGTCCGGCGCCTCACGCTGAACCGCCCCGAGAAGCGCAACGCGCTCAGCAACGAGCTGCGGGGCGAGCTGTTCGACGCCCTGCGCGCCGCAGATCGCGACGACGCGGTGCGCGTCACCATCGTGCGCGGCGCGGGCACGTGCTTCTCGGCGGGGTACGACCTCGGCGCCGACCTCACCCAGGGCCGTCCGCATCCGACCGCGGAGGGCGACGGCTCCTGGCCACGCCAGGTGGTGCACGGCTGGTTCGAGATCTGGGACCTTGCCAAGCCGGTGATCGCCCAGGTGCACGGCTACTGTCTGGCGGGCGGCAGCGAGCTGGCGTCCGCCTGCGACCTGGTCTACGTCGCCGAGGACGCGCAGATCGGCTATCCGCCGGTGCGTCTCATGAGCCCACCCGACACCCAGGTCCACCCGTGGCTCGTGGGCATGCGTCGGGCCATGGAGCTCATGCTGACCGGCGATCCCATGTCCGGGACCGAGGCGGCACAGATCGGCTTCGCCAACCGCGCCTTCCCCGCGGCGCAGCTCGACGCCGCCGTGCTCGACCTCGCCGAGCGCGTGGCCCAGATCCCGACGTCGCTCCAGCAGATCAACAAGCGCTCCATCCACCGCGCGATGGAGATCATGGGCATGCGCGCGGCGATCCGCGCGGGCACCGAGCTGCAGGCGCTCGCCTTCCATCAGCTCGAGTCGGTGGAATACCGGAAGGAGATCCGGCGCAATCTCAAGGAAGCGCTCACGAAGCGCGACAGCCGCTTCGGCGACTATCGAACCGCAAAGCGAAAGGAGAAGTAGGCCCGATGGGACTCCTCGACGGCAAGACGGCGCTGGTGACGGGGGCGGGGCGCGGCATCGGCCGCGGGATCGCGATCGCGATGGCGCACGAGGGCGCGAAGGTCGTCGTCAACGATCTGGGCGCCGCGCTCGGCGGTGAGGGCACCGACAAGGCCCCCGCCCAGCAGGTGGTGGACGAGATCAAGAAGGCGGGGGGCACCGCCGCCGCCAACTTCGGCTCGGTGTCGGACTTCCGCCAGGCCACCGAGATGGTGGAGCAGGCGGTGAAGACGTGGGGCACGATCGACATCGTCGTGAACGTGGCGGGTATCCTCCGTGACCGCATGATCTTCAACATGACGGAGGAGGAGTGGGACATCGTCCTCGCCGTGCACTTGAAGGGTACGTTCAACACCATCCGCGCCGCCTCCGTGCACATGCGCGAGGCCAAGGGCGGCCGCTTCATCAACATGTCGTCGGTCTCGGCGCTGGGCTCGCCGGGCCAGCCCAACTACGCCGCGGGCAAGGCGGGCATCCTCGGCCTCACCTGGTCCACCGCGCACGCCCTGGCCAAGTACGGCGTGACGTCCAACGCCATCCTGCCGAGCGGAGCCACCCGCATGATCGACTCCACCCCGCGGGGCCGCGCGATCTTCGAGCAGACCGGCAAGTGGCCGAGCGAGCAGGCCAAGGGCACCGAGCGCGATCCGGACAACGTGGCGCCCCTCGTGGTCTTCCTCGCCAGCGACGCCGCCGCGCACGTGAACGGCCAGGCCTTCCACTCCTTCGGCTACGGCTACACCCTGCTCGATCAGCCGCGGCCCATCCGCCGCCTCGAGGCCAGTCGCCGCCTCGAGCCCTCGGAGCTGGCCGCGTTGTTCCCGACCACGCTGGGCCACGACCTCAAGATGCCGCCGGCGCTCGAGTTCGGCCGCACCCTCGACAAGCGCCCGGGCGGCGAGTGGAAAGACCTCGGCAAGGGCGTGCGCGCCTGGCAGTCGCCCTGGGAGGAGAAGTAGCCGCTCCCCCTCAGGGCTCGCCGGCGTGCGGACTTGCCGGCAGCGGATCATTCGTGTCGGTGGCCGAGAAGCCGATCACGACCAGTATCGTGAAGTCGTCGTACTTCGCCCGTCCCGTCGTCTCGGGAAGTAGATCCACGAGGTCCGCGGTCTTCGGATCGAAGGCATAGGCGCGCAGATCGGCGCGGCCCCGGTTGCGGATCCATTTGAATATCGCGATCTCGGGTACGGGAATCGCGAGCACGGGGACCTGGAAGGACGGGAGGCCGATGAAGCTCTGCCCGTGGTCGGTCCCGAGGGTGAGCAGGAAGACCTGGAGTCGCAGGTCCGGCTCGTCGTCTCCCACCTTCACCCCGTGGGTACGGAGCCAGGTCTCCAGATACGTGGCGGCAAACTTATGGTCGTACAGCTGCGAGACGATCTCGAGCCTGACCCGCCGGTCCCGGAGCGGCGCGAGGTCCAGCCGGGCGACGGCGCGCTCGAGGGCGCGGAACACGAGGAGCTGACTCGTCGCGGAGGGGCTGGTGGGAAAGATGTCGGTGGCCTGGGTCGCGCAGCCGGCGAGGAGGAGCAGGCTCGTCAGGCCCAGCAGCCGCTGCCAGGTGTGGCTCACCGATCGTGCCTCTCCGCCCTCGGGTGCACCGCGCGCAGGTCCGGTCGCCTCCCATAGTACAGACGCGCAGGCCGGCGCGCGCGCCGGCGACCGAGGCGCCGGTCAGGCGCCGAACCGCACCTGCGTCCCCGTGGACGGCATCACGAGCTTGGCCGCGGTGGAAACGAGATCGCCAAGCCCGAGCGACGCGCGCAAAGATACCACCTCCCCGATCACCGCGATCATGGGCGCGGGAAGCGCCGGAGCCGTCGCGGGATGCACGAGCGCGGCGAGCGTCGTCTCGAGCGTCACCTGACGTGGGGTGGTGGCATCGTGGATCAGCGCGACCGGGGTCTCGGCCCCTCGGCCGTGCGCGATCAGCGTGCGCGCGATCTCCGGCAGGGCGCGGCTGCCCATCAGAACGACCAGCGTGTCCACCGCGGTGGCCAGCGCGGCCCAGTCCACGGACGGCCGCGTCCTCGTCTCGTCTTCCTGGCCGGTGACGACCGCGAAGGACGCGGCGAGCCGGCGGTGCGTGACGGGGATGCCGGCGGCGGCCGGCCCGGCCAGCGCCGAGCTCACGCCGGGCACCACCTCGACGGGCACCCCCGCGGCGCGCAGCGCCAGCGCCTCCTCACCACCCCGGCCGAACACGAACGGGTCGCCGCCCTTCAGGCGCACGACCAGCCGCCCGCGCCGCGCCTGCGCGATCAGGATCGCGTTGATCTCGGCCTGCGACACCGTGTGGGCGCCCGGCTGCTTGCCCACGTCGATGCGCTCGGCCGCCGGCGCCTCGTCGAGCAGCGCCGGATTCACCAGCCGGTCGTGCACGATGACGTCGGCGGCGCGGATCAGCGCCAGCCCGCGCACGGTCAGGAGCCCTGGGTCCCCAGGCCCCGCGCCCACGAGGGCGACGCGCCCCGGGCCGCTCATCGCGGCTCCAGGCGCGCACGGAGGCGCGCGCGCACGAGGTCGCGCGGCGCGGTCGGGTGCAGCCGGGCCAGTTCGTCGTCGAGCGCTCCACGCCACGCCTCCGCGGTGACCGGCACCGCGCGCTCGCGCAGCTCGCGCCGCACCTCGGCCACCACCTCCACGAGGTCGCCGAGCTCCGGGGGGAGCCGCCGCTTCAGCTCGTCGCGCACCGCGCGGGTCAGCGCGGGGCTGGCGCCGCCCGTCGAGACGGCGACGGCGAGCGCGCCGCGCCGCAGCACCGCGGGGAGGAAGAAATCGCAGCGCTCGGGATCGTCGGCGGCGTTCACCCAGACGCCACGCGCGCGGCCCTCGGCGAGCACGGCCGCGCTCACCGCGCGGTCACCGGTGGCGGCGAGGGCCAGCGCCGCCCCTTCGAGATCGCCCTCGGCGTAGCCCCGGGCGCGATGCGCGATGCGGCCCTCGGCGGCCAGCGCGGCGAGCGCCGGGGTGAGCGTGGGGCTCACCACGGTCACGCGCGCGCCGGCCGCGAGGAGGCCGCGCACCTTGCCCTCGGCGATCGGGCCGCCGCCCACCACCAGGCAGGGGCGGTCCGTCACGTCGAGCACGATGGGGTAGCGTGCGCTCATTCGATGCTGTGGGGGGTCGCGGCGGCGGGCAGGTCCCGCGCCACCGCGGTGACGACGCCGCCCGCCAGGAGGGCGCGCAGCTCGTCGTCGGTATGGGCGGCGGTGAACTCGTGGAAGGTCGCGCCCGGCTCGCGCAGGGCGAGATAGGCCCGCAGCAGCCGCTCGATGGCGCCGGCCGCCTCGCGCGCGGGGACCCGGAACCCGATGGGCCGGGCCACTGTCGCCCGCGCGCCCAGCCCGCCGCCCACGCAGAAGTAGTAGGCGTCCTCGAAGCCGGCCGGCCCGCGGATCTTCTTACCCTCGAGACCGATGTCGGCGATCCAGTGCTGGCCGCAGCTGTTGGGGCAGCCGGTGACGTGGAGCTTCAGATGCTGATCGAAGCCGGGCATGCGCGCCTCGAGCTCCTCCACCAGCCGGGCCGCGAAGCCCTTGGTCTCGGTGAGCGCGATCTTGCAGAATTCGCTCCCGGTGCAGGCCACGGTGCCGCGCCGGAACGGCGAGGCCTCGAGCGCCAGGCCCGCTGCCTCGGCCTCGCGCCGCAGGCCGGCGAGGCTCGCGCGCGGGACGTCGAGGACCACCAGGTTCTGCATGTGCGTGGTGCGGAGGGCCCCCGAGCCGTGCCGCTCCGCGAGAGCGGCGGCGGCGCGCATCTCGGCCGGCGTGATGCGCCCGCGCACGATCGACACGCCGGCGGAGAACAGGCCGGGCTGCTTCTGCGGATGCACGCCGACGTGATCGCGGTAGACGTCCTCGGGCGGCGTCTCCGGCGCCGCGGGCGGCAGCGGGGCGCCCAGGCGCCGCTCGATCTCCGCGCGGAACCGGTCGGCCGTCCAGCCGTGCTGGAGGAAGAGGAACTTGAGGCGCGCCTTCTCCCGGTGCTGCCGCAGCACGTCGCTGTCGCGGAAGATCTCGGTCACCGCCTTCAGCACGGCGAGCGCCCGCTCCCACGGCACGAACACGTTCAGGCGCGGGCCCAGGTGCGGCTCGGTCGAGAGGCCGCCTCCCACACGGAGCGAGAAGCCCGTCTCCCCCGTGTGGGGATGGCGGAACGCGGTCAGGCCCACGTCGTTGATCTCCGGATACGAGCACCAGACGCGGCAGCCCGTGATCGTGACCTTGTACTTGCGCGGCAGGTTGTAGAACTCGGCGGCGCCGTTGAGCATGGCGGTGGCCGACTCGACCAGCGAGGAGGTGTCGGCGATCTCGTCCGCGTCCGCGCCGGCAAGCGGGCAGCCGGTGATGTTCCGCGTGACGTCGCCGCAAGTTCCCAGCGTGGTGATGCCGACCGCGTCCAGCGTGCGGATGATGGCGGGCAGGTTCTCGATCTCCACCCAGTGGAGCTGAATGTTCTGCCGCACCGTGATGTCGGCCACGCCGCGGGCGTAGCGCTCGGCGAGTCCCGCGATCGCCCGAAGCTGGGGGGCGGTGAGGATCCCGTTGGGAATGCGGATGCGCTGCATGAAGCGGCGCACCGCCTTGCCCTCCCCACCCTTGCCGCCCACCGCGCCCACTCCGTCGCCCTGGGTGTAGAGCCCCCACCAGCGGAAATAGGTGTTGAGCCACTCGGGCGGGATCGAGTCGAACCCCTCGCGTGCGAAGCGCTCGATCTCGGCGTATGCCGCCCAGGGGTTGAGCGCGGCCTTGAGGCGCTCGGCGCGCTGGGCCTTGGTCTCGGGCGGGGCGACGGACACGCTGTCCTGGCTCACTGCGATTCCTCCTGTGAAGAAAGAAAAAGCCGGGGATGGGCCCCCGGCCTCCTGAAGCGCGTGTGGCTCGGGCTACCCTAGTCGGGGAGGGCCTCCGAACATGCCTGACATCGCGCGGAGTTAACCTTCATGTGGTTTGTAGATTGGCTGATAATACGTATATACATCGGAATAGTCAAGAAGAAATATCGCCTTCGCATCTCGCCTCTGGCCGTCGGCTATACTCAGCGCGTCGGACAACTCGCGTGAGGGGATGACAGTGGGCGCCAATGGCTACGATCTCGCCGTGATCGGCAGCGGCCCGGCCGGCCAGAAGGCCGCCGTGGCGGCCGCCAAGCTCGGCAAGCGGGTTGCGGTCGTGGACCGGCGCGACATGATCGGCGGCGTCTGCATCCACACCGGCACGATCCCGAGCAAGGCCCTTCGCGAGCCGACGCTCGCGGAGGCCTACAAGGTCGCCGCGCTGAACGGCCTCAACAAGCTCTGAGCGGCCTCATGGCTTGACGGCGACCCAGGCCGCGGTGCGCTCGGACTCGAGCACCGCGTCTAGCACCACCTGCGCGCGCAGGCCGTCCTCGAGCGAGGGGGTGGCCGGCTCGCCCTTGCGGATCGCCGCCAGCATCCGCTTCACGAGGGGCGCGATGGTGGCCTTGCCCACCACGTCCATCGCGTCGCCCTCGCCCGCCGCGCGAGAGACCACCGGAGGCACCTTGACGGGCGCCAGCGCGCCATTCGCGCCGGCCGCGAGGAGCTCGCCGCCGCGGAACCACCGCGGCTGATTTCGATCGAGGCGGTACGCGAGCGCCCCGTCGGTGCCGTAGACCTCGAGCGAGCTCTCGTTGACGCCCCGCGCGGCGCGGCTCAGCTGCAGCGTGACCACCGCCCCCGACACCAGCTCGGCCAGCACCGCGCAGTGATCCTCGGCGTCGGCGGGCCGCCCGTCCGGCCGGGTGCGGCTCGTGTAGGCCACGCCTCCGCGGGCGAAGACGCGCGCGAACTCGCCGAAGCACCAGCGCACGAGATCCACGAGGTGCACGCCCATGTCGCCCATGGCCCCGTGCCCGGCCTGGGCGCGATCCATCCGCCACGTGATCGGCGCCGACTCGTCCGCCCAGCGCGCGCCCAGCCAGCGGCCGGCCAGATGCAGCGGGCGGCCCACGTGGCCCGCGTCGACCAACGTCTTCATGTGCTGCATGCCGGCGGGGAAGCGCCAGTTGAACGCGGTCATCCCCACGAGCCCGGCGCGGGCCGCGGCTTGGACGATGGTCTGGGCCTCCGTCGCGTCCATGGCGAGCGGCTTCTCGCACAGCACGTGCGCTCCGCCCGCGAAGGCCTGGAGCGCGATCGGCGTGTGCAGCACAGGGGGTGCAGCGATCACCACGATGGCCGGCCGCGCGCGCTCGAGCAGCTCCTCCCAGCGCGCATAGACCTGGGGCACGCCGTAGCGCTCGGCCACCTTCTTCGCGGCAGTCTCGTCTCGCTGGCACACCGCCACGACCTCGCAGCCGTGGGCCTGAAAGGCGGGGATGTGCGCGCGGCCGTAGCCGAGCCCGATGACCCCAACGGTGAGCGGCTTCCGGGCCATGGTCAGGCCCCTCCCAGCCCGGCGTGGATCAGATCCCAGAGGGCGCCCGCGCGCGCCACCACGGCGGGGATGTCCTCCGCGAGCAGATGCCGCCGGGCGACGGCTTCACCCGCCGCCGCCGCGACGCGGTCGAGGTAGGCGGCGCGCGAGCCGTAGCGCTCGGCCAGCGACGGGCGCGGGTCACCCGTGCGCTCGCGCTCCGCCGCCGTCGTCGGGAACGGGACGGTCGAGCCCATCATGCTCATGAGGTCGCCCGGGGCACCCTGTGCCGGATGCCGGAGATTCCAGCCCGTGAAGGTGGCGAGCGGCGCAAGCAGCTCGGGGGGCCGGATGCCCGCGCGCTCGTTGCCATCGCCGTCCACCGCGGAGACATGGGTGACGTAGGGGGCGCCGGCCTTGGGCGGGAGCACCGACGCGATGCCGCGGGCCCAGTCCGAGCCGAAGTCGAGGCGGATGGGCCGGCTGATCCGGTCCGGGAAGCGCACGCCCGGAATCGCCGCGAATACCGGCGCGGTCGACTCGGCGGTCACCGCGCTGCCGTCGGCGAGGCGCGGCACCGCGGACGGCGGCGGCGCCATGCCGTCGCTCACCCAGCGGTCGAGATTGACGAGGGCGGCGCGCAGCAGCGGCGCGTAGTCCACGGTGTTGAACGGCGCCCGGCCGCGGTCGCCGGTGTTGGGATCGGCGGCCGGCGGCGGCAGCGCGCCCGGCGTGTGCTGGGTGCCCGCGAAGAGGTACACGCGTACGTGCGCGGGCGGCTCCACGTCCACGGTCCCCTCGACGTCGGCGTGCACCAGCGACGCGTCGCCGCGCCAGTACTCCGCCGAGGTATTGATCGTGAAGACCTTGGGCCGGCGGCCGCGGGCGTCCAGGCGCGCGAGCAACCCATCGCGCTGGCCGGAGACGGGATCCCGCTGCTCGGCGTCGTTGAAGGGAAACAGACTCCCGACACTGGTCGTCGCGTTCAGCGAGGGCTGCCCGAAGCGCATGTTGAACTCGCCGCGGCGCGCGCCGGCCACGTGCGGAATGAACGCGTCGAACACCTCGCGCCCCGCCTCGTCCTCGTTGAGCCCGAGATAGAGGAGATGGCGGAGGAAGCGCCCGGTCTGCGAGACGCCGAACGCGTAGGCGCGGTCGACCCGCCCGGCGGCGGGATTGCCCGAGCCCGCCGTGCCCCAGCGCAGCCAGGCCGCGGTGTCGCGGACGGCGAGGAGCCCGAGCCCCACCACGCCCGGGTCCTGCGCGCGATAGATCAGCTCGTAAATGCGGCCGGGCTCGAATCCGCCCGGCAGGTGCAGATGCGAGGGGTCGGGCGCGAAGCGCCAGTCGCGACGGGCCACGGGCACGCGGGGCGCTCCCGCGTGCTCGCGCACCGTCAGCTCGGCCTCGGCGTCGTCGAGATCGGCGGCGGGATACGGGATGTGGTAGCGGTCCGCCAGCGGGAGGGTGTCCACGCGCGCGTTGGGCCGCCACTGGCCGCGCACGCGCCCGTTGATGGGGCCGGTGGCGCCGCGCGCCGCCGGCACGCCGAGCGCCATCAGCCCGTCGCGTCGCGGCACGTCGAGCTGCCAGCCGATCCACGCGACGGTGTAGCCCCAGCGCATGAGGAAGCCGTTGCCGAAGTCCTCGGGCGTGGTCGGGTCCGCCGCGCGCGGCGTGCTGTTGAACATGCCCAGCGCGACCTTGCGCCCGCGGTTCGGCACGTCGAGAAGCAGGCGGCGCCGGCCGCGCGCCGGATCCGCGGGCTGGAGCAGGTAGAAGTCGGCCCAGGATTCGACGCGGCCTGCCGCATTGCGGGGGGCCAGCTCGAGATCCGTGATCGCGCGGTTGATGGGCAGCGCGGGGTCGGTCTCGAAGCGGAGGATGCCCGCGACCTTTTCGTACGGCCCCGCGTCACCGAACGGATGGCCATCCAGCACTGGTGAACGTGTGATGATCTCGAGGGCGGAGACGGTCATGGCCACACTCCCTCTTCCCCGGGGATGCCGGCATACCCCCGGCTGAGGCGTAGCGTCCACGCGCCCACGCCCACGATCAGCAGCAGGGCGAGGACGAGCGGGCCGGCGATGGGAACGAAGCGCACGGCGGCGAGCACGACGAGGACGACGGCGAGCGCCGCGATGCGCGCGCCGCGCGGCGGGCGCGTGGTGCGCCGGCGCGCGCGGAGCAGCACCTCGGCCAGGTAGAACGCGGCGATAAGAAAGCCCAGCAGCAAGGCGGCGATGTAGAGCCACACCAGGGTCAGGGCGAGCGGGATGCCGATGACGGTGAGCATGAGCGAGAGCGCGATCAGCGGGGTGCCGGCGAGGATGGCGAGTCCCATGCCGAGGCTGGCCCACGGCCGGTGCCCGACCGTCGCCGCCGCCGAGATGGTCAGGCGCGGGAACAGGAAGAAGAGGATGGCGCCGGCCACGAAGAGATTGACCACGAAGACCACGCGCGTGATCACGCCGAGGACGGTGAGCAGGCGCCCCGCGCGGTCGAGGAAGTCCGGCTGGCGCCGCACCACCCGGCCGCCCACCTGCGCGCCCGGCGCGATGCGCGCCTCCTGACTGCTCCAGTAGGTGAGGTTCCCGGCGATGCGCGCGCCGGGCAGCATCTCGATGTCGCGTGCGCCCAGCACGACGTCGCCGTCCAGCGTCCCCGCGATCCGCACGCGCGCGGCGGCCACGTGCACCTCGCCCCTCATGTGCCCGGCGAGCTCCACGCGCCGCGCGGCGATCCAGGCGACGCCGCCCACGCGCGAGGCCGAGGACAGTCGCACCACCTCGCCGACGGCGAGTAGCCCGTCGCCCACCTCGCCCTCGAGCCCCACCACGCGCGCCGCCGCCCGCACGTCGTCGAGGACGCGGCCGGTGATCAGGACCCGATGCGCCAGCACGAGGAGATCGCCGCGGATCAGTCCGGTCACTGTCATGACCCGCGCGACGGCGGACACGTCGGCTTCCGCCTCGCCGGGAAAATCGATCTGGCCGCCCGCGGCGTAGACGTCCTGCGGATGATTGCCCGTGAGCACGAGCGTCCCGCCGGCTTCCTGAGCGCCGGCGGGCGCGGCGTGGAGCGTGAGGAGCAGCGCGAGGGCGAGCCGCCTGGTCATCGGAGACCGGATGACGGTAACACAGTGGCCGCCTTGACGGGCCGGGGACTCTCCGTCTACTCTCGGCGGGTCTCCAGCTCATCCGAAAGGAGCCCGTCTCTCCATGAGTCCCGCCGATCTCGAGCGTCCCCTGCCCCAGCCGATCACGCCGGAGGCCAAGCCCTACTGGGACGGTCTGCGCGAGGGCAAGCTCATGCTCCCCAAGTGTCAGGACTGCGACCACTGCTTCTTCTACCCGCGCATCCTGTGCCCGCGCTGCGCGTCGCGCCGCATCGGCTGGATCCAGTCGAGCGGACGCGGGCGGCTCTTCTCCTTCGAGATCTCGCACCAGCCGCTCAACAAGGCCTTCAAGGTAAAGCCGCCCTACGTGCTCGCGATGGTGGAGCTCGACGAGGGGCCGCGCCTCATGTCCAATCTCGTGGGCATCGCGCCCGATCCGAAGCAGATCCGCTGCGACATGCCGGTGGAAGTCGTCTACGAGAAGCTGAACGACGAGTTCACGCTGCCGCTGTTCAAGCCGGCGGGCGCGGCGGGAGGCCGGTGATGAAGGAGCTGTCCAACACCGCGTGCATCGTCGGCGTCGACGAGAGCGACGAGATCGGTATCCTGCCCAACAAGAGCCAGCTGGCGCTGCACCTCGAAGCCATCACCAATGCGCTGCGGGACGCCGGCCTCAAGGTCAAGGACGTGGACGGCATCTTCACCGCCGGCCAGCACTCGCCCTCCCTGCTCGGCGAGGCCCTCGGCATCACGCCCCGCTACGTGGACGGCACCACCGTGGGCGGCTGCTCCTTCATCATGATGGTGGGCCACGCGGTGGCCGCGCTCCACCACCGGCTCTGCGACGTGGCGGTGGTCTCGCACGGCGAGTCGGGGCGCTCCGGCGTGGGCGTCACGCGCAGCCGCGACACCAGCCTCTCGGGCCAGTTCGAGATCCCCTACGGCTTCGCGGGAGCCCCCACCTACTTCGGCATGATCACCACGCGCCACATGCACGAGTTCGGCACCACGCTGGAGCAGTGGGCGCAGGTGGCGGTGTCCACGCGGAAGTGGGCGGCCCTGAACCCCAAGGCGCGCAACCGCGAGCCCATCACGGTGGCCGACGTGCTGAATTCGCGCCCCGTCTGCTACCCGTTCAACCTGCTCAACATCTGCCTCGTCACCGACGCGGGCGGGGCGGTGGTGCTCACCCATGCCGACCGCGCCAAGGACTGCGCGAAGAAGCCCGTCTACGTGCGCGGCGCCGGTGAAGCCACCGAGCACGTGATGGTGACCCAGATGCGCGACCTCACCTTCAGCGAGGCCACGCGGATGTCGGGCGAGAAGGCCCTCACCATGGCGGGGGTGGACCGGAAGGACTTCAACCACATCATGCTCTACGACGCCTTCACCTCCGGGCCGCCCATCATGCTGGAGTCTCTCGGCTTCGCCAAGCGGGGCGAGGGCGTGCACCTGTTCGAGGAAGGGCGCTCCACGCCGGGAGGGTCGCTCCCCATCAATACCAACGGCGGGGGCCTCTCCTACACCCACTCCGGCATGTACGGGATCTTCCCCATCATCGAGTCCACCCGGCAGCTCCGCGGCGAGTGCGGGACGCGCCAGGTCCCCGGCTGCGCGCTGTCGCTCGTGAATGGCATGGGCGGCATGCTCTCCGCGGCAGGCACCCTCGTGCTGGCCAATCAGAGGTAGGCGGCCGGTCATGCGACGGAGCACGGAGCGCATCCTCACGACGCATACCGGGAGCCTGCCCCGGCCGGACGAGCTCATCAAGGTGATGTTCGCCAAGGAAGAGGGCGTGCCGGTGGACACGGCCGCCCTCGCCGCGCGGATCAAGGCCGCGGTGGCCGACGTGGTGGGCCGCCAGGTCGCCGCCGGCCTCGACGTGATCGACGACGGCGAGTACAGCAAGCCGAGCTATGCGACGTACGTGAAGGACCGGCTCTCCGGCTTCGGCGGCGAGAGCCATCCCCTCACCTACCGGGACCTGGTGGACTTCCCGGGCATGGCCCGCCGGGTCTTCGGCGACCCCGGCCGCGCGCGGCGGAAGACACCCGCGTGCACCGGGCCCATCGCGGTGCGCGACGCCGCCGCGGCGGCCACCGACGTGGCGAATCTCCAGGCGGCCGGCGCGGCGGGCGGGCGCGAGCGCTTTCTCACCGCCGCTTCCCCCGGCGTCATCTCGCTCTTCTTCAGGAACGACCACTACCCGACCCACGAGGCCTATCTCGCCGCCATCGCGGATGCCATGAAGCACGAGTACGAGACGGTGGCGCGCGCAGGCTTCGTGCTCCAGATCGACTGTCCCGACCTCGGCATGGGGCGGCACATCCAGTACGCCGACCTCAGCGTCGCGGAGTTCAGGAAGAAGGCGCGCCTGCACATCGAGGCGCTCGACCACGCCCTGGCGAACGTGCCGCCGGAGCAGATCCGCATGCACGTATGCTGGGGCAACTACGAGGGCCCGCACCACTTCGACGTGCCGCTGGGCGACATCATCGATCTCGTCTTCGCCGCCCGCGCGACCGCGGTGTCGTTCGAGGGCGCCAATCCCCGTCACGGGCACGAGTGGCGCGTGTTCGAGAGCGTCAAGGTGCCCGCGGGCAAGACCATCATCCCCGGCGTCATCGACTCCACCACGAACTTCATCGAGCACCCGCTGCTGGTAGCGGAGCGGATCACCCGCTACGCGAGGCTGGTGGGACGGGAGAACGTCATCGCGGGCACCGACTGCGGCTTCGGCACCTGGGTGGGCCAGGCGGCCGTCGATCCCGACATCGTCTGGGCCAAGCTCGCGAGCCTCGCCGAGGGGGCGCGGGTCGCGTCGAAGGAGCTCTGGTAGCGGCGAGCGCCGCCACCCTTCCCCTCACCCCGATCCTCTCCGCCGAGAGAAGAGGTCGGGATGAGGGGGTTGGGTAGAGGTCAGCGCGAGGCGATCAGTTGCAGGTCACGCCCTTGGCGAGCTGATAGTCCTTGATCTGGAACGTCTTGGTGAAGTTGTCCTCCCACACCTCGAGCGGCAGCCGGCCCTGCTCCTCGATCCCGTCGAACATCGTGTAACGGGCGCGGCTCGTGAGGTCGGACGCGGACACGCGGCGGGCCAGATAGCCCTGGGCCACCGCCTTGTCCACCCAGAACACCAGCGACTCGTTCACGGGCTGCATGCCGGGCTTGTCCGTCCCCGGCTTGGTCCACGACAGCACCACGCCGTAGCCCTGCACGCCGGGGTCACCAGCCACGCCCTGGAGCGCGACCATGCGGCGGAGCAGGTCCACGCCGTAGCGCGAGAACATCAAGGAGGCGCGGCGCTCGCGCGGGAACGTGCCGAAGTGACCGTCGTCCTTCTGGTCGATGATGATCCACGTCGCGAGATAGCGGTCGTCCTGCTGCGCCCACTTGGGCTTGCGGAAGCCGATTCCCTGCTTGTGGATGTCCACCCACGGCAGGCAGTGATAGATGCCGTCGTAGAGGGACACGAGCTGCGCGTAGTGGGTGTTCGCGAGCGTGCGCGCCTTCTCGGAGTTGTACTGATCCAGCTTGCCGATCGCGTCGTCGCGGGTCGCGGCGCCCGCGGGCGCGGCCGCGACCAGCGCCAGCGCGATGGCAGCGGCGGTGGTTAGACGCTTGAGGCCGCCCACGTGAGCCGGGCGGCGATCGATGGCGATGTCCATATATCCTCCCCTCGCGGGAATCGTGGCCCGCGTGCTGGAGGGAGGGGAGCAACCCCGGTGCCAGGGACCCGGTCCGCGCCGGGACGCCGATTTCCCTCGGGCCCGCGGGCACATGGAAGATGTCCGGCGGGTGGCAGGGCCGGCAGGGGCCACCGAAGCGTCAGGGGGCTGACGGACTGTTCGCGATGCTAATCGCGATCTGGCAGCTGCGCCTCACCGGCATTCTCACGTAGCCAGCCGGTACACCTCGACCTCGGCGCTGCGGCCCTTCACGCGGGCGGCCGTCACGCGCTCGAGCGCCGAGGGGTCGGCGAGGCGGTCGCGGGTGGCGCCGCTGACCAGGACGTTGCTGCCCAGCTCCTTGGTGAGGCTCTGGATGCGGGAGGCGAGATTCACAGCATCACCCACCAGCGCGTAGGCGAGGCGATCCAGGCTGCCGATGCTCCCCGCCAGCACGGCACCGGTGTGGATGCCGATGCCGTGGCGAAGCGGCACTTTTCCCACCCGCGCGCGCGCGGCGTTCCAGGCGGCCAGGCGCCGGCTCATCTCGCGGGCCGCGCGCACCGCCTGGTCGGCGTGGTGGCGATCCGCGACCGGCGCACCGAACACGGCCTCGATCTCGTCGCCGATGTACTGGAGCACGAGCCCGCCGCTGTCACGGATGGCTCCCTCCATCTCGCTGAAGTAGGCGTTGAGGTCGCGCACGACCTCGCGGGGGTCCGTGGCCTCCACCCAGGGCGTGAAGTCCCGTAGGTCGGAGAAGAGGATGGTGACCTCGGCCTGCGTGCCCTCCAGGGAGACACGCCCGGCGAGGATCTCGTCGCGGATCTCGCGCGAGACGTACTTGCCGAACATCTCGGTCACGCGCTCGCGCTCGCGCAGGCCCTGGACCATACGGTTGAACCCCTCGGTCACTTCGCCGATCTCGTCTCGGCCCACCACCGGACAGCGCGTGTCGAGATGTCCCTGCTCCACCTGGGCCATCGCGGCAGCCAGCGCGCCGAGCGGCTCCGCCACGCTGCGCGACACCAGCACCGCCAGGACCACCGCGGCGGCCACGCCGACGGCGAGGAGGAAGACGATCAGCACGAGCAGGTCGCGCACGAGCTCGCCGGCGGTCAGCGGCGGCGCCCCCACCAGCGCTACCGCCCGTGTGTAAGCGACGAGCCCGAGCACGGCCAGCGGCAGCACGCTCACCATCACGAAGACGAGCAGGAGCCGCGCCCGGACGGGCAGGCGCGGCGCGCCCGGCACGCGGGAGGGATCGCCCTCACCGAAGAAGAGCGGCAGGACGCGCCGCCACCGGCCCTCGGCGATGAGGAACGAGGTGATTGCGGCCACGGATCCCGCCACGACCGTGACGCCGAACATGTTCCGGAACGCGACGGCCCAGTTGAGCGTCCCGGTCAGCGCCGGCCAGAGCACGCCCCAGACGAGGCCGGCGGCGGTCCACCCCATGAACGTGATCGCGGCCAGCATGTAGGGGACGAGCAGCGCCTGCCGCTGGATGACGGGCGACGGGGCCTCGTGTCCCATCGCCACCGTGGTGAGCCGTCGAGTCCAGCGACGGCCGAGCTGATACCCCACCGCGATCAGGACCGTGAAGGCTACGATGGAGAACGCGATGTAGACGGGATCGACGCCGCGCACCGCGGTCACCGGGTCGATGTAGCGGAAGTACACCCAGGTGACCACGGCCCCGAGCAGGTTCTGGGGGACGGTCGATCCGACCAGCGTGCGCCGGACCGCCTCGCGGGGACTGCTCACCGCGGCCTTCTCAGAACACGAACACGCCCTTGCCGGTGGTCTGCGTGTCGAAGAGCTTGTACGCCGCGGCGGCCTCGTCGAGCTTGTAGCGATGCGTGAGCAGTCGCTTGAGCGGGACCTTCCGGTCGGCGATGAAGCGGGCGCACTCGGCCTGGCCCACCGTGTTGAACGTCCAGGACGCGATGATGGTGATCTGGCGACGCAGCATGTCCGGGCTCACGTCGAGCGTCACCTGCCCACCCTCGCCCACGAAGCAGACCTGGCCCCAGGTCCGCGTGCTCCGCACCGCGGCCGCCCGCGCGTCGGGATGCCCGGAGCAGTCCATCGCCTGATCCACGCCCTCGCCGTGGGTGAGCTGCTTGAGCGCCGCCACGGGATCCGTCTCCTTCGAGTTGATGACGGCTTCGGCGCCGAAGTCCCGCGCGAGCTTGAGGCGCTCGGGAGCGACGTCGGCCGCGATCACCCGCGCGCCCATGGCGGCGCCCAGCATGGTGGCGCTGAGCCCCACCGGTCCCTGGCCGAACACGGCCAGCGTGTCGCGCCCCGAGGTGTTGAGCCGCCGCAGCGCCCCGTAGGCGGTGCCGGTGCCGCAGGAGATCGCCGCCCCCTCCTCGAACGAGATCTCGTCCGGCAGCGGGACGAGCGTGAAGGCGGGCACCTTCATGTACGGCGCGTGGCCGCCGTGGCCGGTCATACCGTACACCACGATGCCGTGCGGGCAGAGCTGCGACCACCCGGTGCGGCAGTGCTTGCAGAGCCCGCAGCCCTTGTAGTGATGCTGCATGACGCGCTGGCCGATGGGCGCCTCCGCCTCCGTCACGCCCGGGCCGCGCTCCGCCACCACGCCGCAGGGCTCGTGCCCGCCGATCACCGGTCCGCCGGTGCCGCCCAGCCCCAGCGAGGCGGCGGCGCCGGTGCCCTTGCGGGGCGCGCGATAGGGATGCAGATCACTCCCGCACATGCCGGAGGCCTTCATCTCGAGGACGACCTCTCCGGGGCCCGGCTTGGGATCGGGGAAGTCGCGAAGCTCCAGCTCACGATCGCCGAGAAAAACGATGCCGCGCATGGTTACCCTCCGAAGCGTGACATGGACAGATCGCTCAGGTCGAGCGACGGCTTGCCATCGAGCAGCCACTCCGCCGTCACCTGCCCGGTCGCGTACGAGTGCTGGAAGCCGTGGCCGCAGAAACCCACCGCGAGGAACAGCCCCTCGACTCCGGGCGCCCAGTCGATGATGGCGTGCTCGTCGGGCGTGAGCGGGCGCAGCCCGGCCCAGGCGTGGCGCACCTGCGCCGACTCGAGCACGGGGATGCGATTCACCGCCTTGCGCACGGCTTCCTCGAGCATGCTCCAGTCCACGGTGGCCGTGAACTCCGTGCGAGGGCCAATGTCGCCTGCGCTCAGCAGCACCGCCTGCTGCTCGCTCCGGCAGTAGAAGCCGGTGCTGCGGTCCGTGAGGAGCGGGATGGGATGCTTGACCTCGGTGAACGCGTCGGTGACGAAGATGTGGCGACGCCGGGGGTCGACGGGAATGCGGAGCCCCGCCATCTCGCCGATCGGGGCCGCCCAGGGGCCGGCGGCGTTGATGCACAGGCGCGTGGCCACGCGCCCCGCGCTCGTCTGCACGGCCGTCACGCGCCCGTGCTCTACCTCGATCCCGGTGACCGCGGTCTCTTCGGCGATGGTCACGCCGCGCGCGCGGGCCCGGGCGGCGTAGGCTTGCACCACGTCGTTGGGCGAGGCGTACCCGTCGCGCGGGCCCCACACCGCCGCGAGCACGTCGTCCACCCGCATCGACGGCACCAGCTCGCGCGCCTCCTGGGGGCCGATCAGGCGCGAGTCCGCGCCGAGCGCGTGCTGGACGGCCATGTTCTTGCGGAAGCGCTCCACGTCGGCCTCGGTGGTGAGGAGGAACAGATAGCCCTCCTGGCGAAAATCGCACTCCGCGCCCATCTCGTCGCGGAACCGCTTGAAGAACTCGATCCCGCGCAACGAGAACTCCACCTCGACCTTCAGGGGGAACTCGACGCGAATGCCGCCGGCAGCCTTGCTGGTGGACCCCGCACCCACCATGTCGCGCTCGAGGATCAGGACGTCGCGGGCTCCCTTGCGCGCGAGGTGATAGGCGATGGCGGTGCCGATGGCGCCGGCGCCGATGATGACGATGTCGGCGGAGCGGGGCAGCGCGGCCATCAGCGACGCCTCCTCACCAGCGGGCGAATCGAAAGAGCAGCCACGAGACGTAGATGATGAGCATGACCACGATGAGCATCGCGAACGGCACGAACTTCTGCGCGCGTCCGATCAGCCGCGCGCTGCGGTCCTGGAGGGCTTCCGCCCGCGCCTGCAAGGCCTGCGTCTTCTGCGCGTGCTCGCGCTGGAGGGCCAGGGTCTCGCGCGGGCCATCGCGGATCTCCTCGAGCAGCCGCGCGATGCGCTCGAGGCGCTCGGAGTCGGTCACCGTCGCGACTCCGCGCCGGGCTCGGCGTGGTCCAGTCGCTGCGCGTAGGGATACGGGCCCTGGGGCGAGCGGCCCTCGGCGAAGCGGCGCAGGCCGAAGGCGGTGAGATCCACGGTCTTGGCGCGGCCCTCCGTGATCAGCTCGGCCATGCACTGCCCCACCGCGGGGGCGATCTTGAAACCCGAGCCGCTGAACGCCGTCGCGAGATAGAGGCCGTCCACGCCGTCCACCGGCCCCAGGATGGCGTGGCGATCGGTGCTGTAGCAGTCGAAGGCGCGGTAGCCGCGGGCCAGCGTGGCCGCCTCCATGGCGGGGATGCGATGGGTCAGGATGCTCGCGCCCACGCCCGCGGCGTGGGGCGGCAGACCGGTGCCGAGCGTGTCGGGATCGATGTCCCATTCCTGGCACGGCACGCCGACGAGCGTGAGCCCGCCCGCCTCCTGGCGGAAGTAGCTCCCCTGCGCGTTATCGATGAAGACCATATGGCCGCGCGCCAGCTCGGGTGGGCGCGTCACCGCCACCGTGTCGATGGCCTTGGGCCGGGCGGGCAGCGCCAGCCCCATCGCGCGGCACAGCCGCGGCGCCCACGCGCCCGCCGCCACCACCACCGCGCCCGCGTGAATCGTCCCCGCCGCCGTCTCGACGCCGATGACGCGACTCTCGCGGCGCACCACCGCGGTGGCCGGCGTCCAGAGGCGCACGGTCGCCCCGAGCTCGCGCGCGCGCCGCCCGAAGCCCTCCACCACGTCCACCGGGCTCGCGTAACCCGACTCGGGCTCGTAGGCGGCGGCGCCGAGGTCGTCCACGCGGGCGAAGGGCTGGAGGTCGCGCAGCTCGGCCGGGGTGAGCGCGGTGGTGTTGATGCCGATGCCGCGGAGCATCTCGATATTCTTTCTGAGCGCCTCGGTGAACTCCGGCGCCACCACGTTCACGAAGCCGGTATGGGTGAACACCGGCGGCCCGCCCATCAGCTCGCTCCAGTGGCGGAACACCGGAAAGCTCGCCCACGCGAGGCGCGCGTCCCACTCGTTCGTGTAGTGCATGCGGACGAGGGCGCTCGAGCGGCCGGACGCGCCGTGGGCGAGCGGCCCCTGCTCGAGCAGGACCACGCGCTTCACGCCGCGCGCGGCCAGCGCGTAGGTGATGCTGGCGCCGTTGACGCCGCCGCCGATGACGACGACGTCCGCGGTCTCCATGCTCATCGCGCCACGACCGCGGTGGCCTCGATCTCGACCAGGATGTCGTCGCGCACGAACTTCGAGATCTCCACCAGGGTGCTCGCCGGCCGGTGCGGCCCGAAGTACTCCTTGCGCGCGACGTTCACCTTCTCGCGATCGGCCATGTTCTTGAGGAACACCGTGACCTTGCAGACGTCGGCGAAGGTGGCGCCGGCGGCAGTGAGGCAGCGCTTGATGTTCTCGAGCGCCTGCCGCGCCTGGGCGGTGGCATCGTCACCCCCCACGGTGCGGCCCTGGGCGTCGGACCCCACACAGCCCGACACGAACACGATGTTGCCCGCGCGCACGACGTGGGTGAAGTGGCTGATGGGCTCGGACATGCCGGGCACACGGATCTCCTGCCGATGGGGTTTGGCCGGTGGTTTCGGACGCGCCGCCGCTCGCTTCACCGTCTGCCGCCGCTTCGCACGTTTGGCCATCCTGTCCTCCCCGGGGTCTTGATCGGCCGGCTTGGCCCGGCCCCTTCGCACCAGCACCCTAAGGAGGGCCAGTCGATAGGTCAAGGTCGAAAGCGTGGCCCCGTGTCGGGCGCCGGCATCGGATCGCCACTACCTCTCGGCGAGCAACCGCTCGATCTTCCGGGTGAGGTCGTGGCTCGCCAGGCTCTGGAGTGCAACGCGGAGGTCCGGTCTCTTGTCAATGAACGCGAGCAAGCTCGGGAGCGGCCAACTCATGTAACGTGTGGGCTCGATGAACGTTGCGTCGACGGGCGACGGGACACCTCTCAGGGCGAGAGCCGTGCCGATGATGTGCCCCGGCTCGAGTAGTCCCAGGGGCCGACCTTGCTTGCGAACTTCCGCACTCCCGGAGATCGCGATGCAGAGACTCGAGGCCGGCTCACCCTCGATCAGGACCTTGTCGCCAGCGGCGGCGCTCTTCCACTCGCCCACCAGGGTCAGCGCGACGAACTCGCGAGGACGCAGCGACTGGAATCCAAGCTCGTAGAGCCGCTGCTCGTCCGTGGAAAGGACGACGGGACGGCGCTCGAGATAGATACGCGAGATCTGATACAGATTGATGGCGGTGAATACCAGTGCCCAGAGAACCGGTGGCCACAGCACGGTCCCTTGAAGCAGGAAATAGGGGATGTTGGTGAGGGCGGCCGCGACGGCAAACCACCTCAGCCACAGGATGTCTCGCACCGAATACGCGACGAGCAGCAGGACGTTCGAGAGATGCACGAGATAGTCGATGGGCTGAATCTGCATCCTCAACCTCCTCGGTGATGGCTCCAGCATAGCGCCGCGCCATGCGGCGGGGCATACGCGGCTCCCCTCGGCTCCCCCGCTGCGACGAATTGGTGTACTCTTTCGGCTATTCCTGACAAGGAGGCTTCATGAAGGCCACCGCCGCCATCGCCGAGATCCTCAAGCGGGAGGGAGTCGAGTTCATCATCGGCTATCCCGTCAATCACATCCTCGAAGCCGCCGCCGTCGCCGGCATCCGGCCCATCATCGTGCGCCAGGAGCGCACGGGACTGCACATGGCGGACGCGGTGAGCCGCATCACCTCCGGGCGGAAGATCGGCGTCTTCTGCATGCAGCACGGCCCGGGGACGGAGAACTCGTTCGGCGGCGTGGCCCAGGCCTTCGGCGACTCGGTGCCCATCGTGGTGATCCCGGGCGGCTATCCGCGGAAGATCGCGGGCATCCCGCCGAACTTCAACTCCACGCAGAACTACCGCCACGTGACGAAGTGGGCGGAGTACGTGATGCGGGCCGCGGACGTGCCGGACGCGATGCGCCGCGCCTTCACCCAGGTGAAGAACGGCCGCCCGCGCCCCGTCCTCGTCGAGGTGCCGGTGGACGTGATGGCCGAGGACGTGCCCGACAACTTCGACTACAAGCCCACGCCGCGGACGCGGGTGGCGCCCGACGCCAAGGACGTGGCGGAGGCGGCGCGGGTGCTGGTGGCTGCCGAGCGGCCCGTCATCTACGCGGGCCAGGGCGTGCACTACGCCAAGGCCTGGCCGCAGCTCCGTCAGCTCGCCGAGCTGCTGGAGTGCCCGGTCACGACCAGCCTCGAGGGCAAGAGCGCGCTCCCCGAGAATCACCCGCTGTCGCTGGGCTCGGGCGGCCGGTCGCTGCCGAAGGCGGTGTACCAGTTCCTGCAGGAGTCCGACGTCATCTTCGGCGTGGGCTGCAGCTTCTCGACGACCAACTACGGCATCAGCTTCCCGACCAAGGGCAAGGTGTACATCCACTCCACCCTCGACGCCGCCGATCTCAACAAGGACGTGCCCGTCGACCATCCGATCATCGGCGACGCCGGGCTCGTGCTGGACGCGCTGATCGCCGAGGTGAAGGACCGGCTCAAGGGCGCCGCGCGCGGCCGCCTCGACGCGGTCACCCGCGGCATCAAGACCGTGAAGGCGGAGTGGCTCAACCAGTGGATGCCGCGCCTCACCCAGAACACCAAGCCCCTCAGCCCCTATCGCGTGATCTGGGACCTCATGCACACGGTGGATCTGCCCAACACCATCATCACGCACGACGCGGGCAGCCCGCGGGATCAGATCTCGCCGTTCTGGGAGGCCCAGTCGCCGCTCTCCTACATCGGCTGGGGCAAGACCACCCAGCTCGGCTACGGCCTCGGCCTCGCCATGGGCGCCAAGCTCGCCGCCCCCGACAAGCTCTGCATCAATCTCTGGGGCGACGCGGCCATCGGCTTCACCGGCATGGACTTCGAGACGGCGGTGCGTGAGCGCATCCCGATCCTGTCCGTGCTGCTCAACAACTTCTCCATGGCCATCGAGCTCAAGGTGATGCCGGTGTCCACCGACAAGTTCCGGTCCACGGACATCAGCGGCCACTACGCGGACATGGCGAAGGCCTTCGGCGGCCACGGCGAGCGGGTCACCGAGCCCGCGGAGATCGTGCCCGCCGTCAAGCGGGCCATCGCCAAGACCAAGGAAGGGACGCCCGCGCTGCTCGAGTTCATCACCGAGAAGGCCGTCGACTTCTCGATGTACCCCTGAGGTGAGCGCGCGCGAGTATCGCTTCATCCAGGTCGACGTCTTCACCGACCGCGTGTTCGGGGGCAATCCCCTCGCGGTGGTGCTCGACGGCGGAGGCCTGGCCGACGGCGAGATGCAGGCCATCGCCATGGAGATGAACCTCTCCGAGACGACCTTCATCCTGCCGCCCACGCGCCCAGACTGCGCGGCGCGCGTGCGCATCTTCACGCCCCGGCGGGAGCTTCAGTTCGCGGGACATCCCACCGTGGGCACCGCGTGGGTCATGGCGGTGCACGGCCTGGTTGCCGGATCGCCCTCGGCATTCAAGCTGGACGAAGGTATCGGCCCGGTGCCCGTCACCCTCGAGGGCGAACCCAAGCAGCCCTCCTTCATCTGGATGCGCCACGGACCGCCCGAGTTCGGCCCGGAGATGGCCAATCGCGCCGAGATCGCCGCGGCGCTCGGGCTCACCGAGGCCGATCTCATCCCCGGCGCGCCCATCCAGACCGGCTCCACCGGCTCGCGGTTCATGTTCGTGCCGCTGCGCGACCGCGCCACCGTCGATCGCGCGCTGCTCGACGTGCCGAAGATCATCAAGGCGCTGGGTGATCAGCCCCTGGTCGGCATCTTCGTCTTCGCGCCCGATCCCGATCCGACCGCGGCGCGCGTACACTCGCGCATGTTCGCGCCGCACACCTCGGGCATTCCCGAGGATCCCGCCACTGGCTCGGCCACGGGCCCCCTCGGCGCCTATCTGGTGAAGCAGAAGCTGGTCAAGGCCAGCGGTCCGGTCTCGATCGTGAGCGATCAGGGTGTGAAGATGGGACGTCACAGCCGGCTCCACATCCGCGGCGTCGAGCGTGGCGGCGCGCTCACGGAGATCGAGGTGGGCGGCGGGGTGGTGCCGGTGATCGACGGCCGGCTGCGCGTGCCGTGACTGACAAGGGGAGGAACCTCGCGATGACGATCCGACGGCTGCTGGCCCTGGCTCTCCTGCTTCCGCTCGCGCTGGCCCTGGGCGGCGGCTCCGCCATCGCGCAGCCCGCGGGCACGCTCGTCGTGGGCCTCGTCGCCGAGCCCGTGAACCTCGATCCCGCCCAGGTCACCGACTTCAACTCCAACCGCGTCGGCCGCCGCATCGTGGAGCCGCTCATCACGTTCGCCGAGGAGACGACCAAGCTCGAGCCGAACCTGGCCGAGTCCTGGACCATCTCGCCCGACGGGCTCCAGTACACGTTCAAGCTCCGCAGGGGCGTGAAGTTCCACGACGGCACGCCGTTCAATGCCGCCGCGGTGAAGTTCTCCATCGAGCGCCAGATCCTCGCCGACCATCCGGCCGCCAAGCTCGGGAAGTACCCCTTCGCCAACTATTTCTTCGGCAACGTCAAGGCCGTCGAGGTCCTGGACGACACGACCGCTCGCTTCATCTTGAAGGAGCCGCGCGCGTCCTTCCTCGTCGTCATGGCCGCCCCGGCGGCCTCCATGGTGAGCCCCACCGCGGCCATGAAAGCGGGCGTGGACTTCGCCTCCGCCCCCGTGGGCACCGGGCCCTTCCGCTACGGGTCCTGGGCGCGCGGGCAGCAGGTGGTGCTGGAGAAGTTCCCCGAGTACTGGAAGGGCGCCCCCAAGGTGGACCGCGTGGTGTACCGCCCCATCGTGGAGGATCAGGCGCGGCTCACCGAGCTCCTGACCGGCACGCTCGACCTGATCGTGGGCGTGCCCGCGGACTTCGTGGCCCAGCTCGAGGGCAACGCCAAGGTGAACCTCCTGAAGCAGGTGGGCGCGCACGTCTGGTATCTCGGCATCAACAACACCAAGAAGCCGCTGGACGACAAGCGCGTGCGCCAGGCGCTGAACTACGCGGTGAACAAGGACGCCATCGTCAAGGACGTCCTCAAGAGCACGGGCGTGGTGTCACGCGGCCCCGTGCTGCCCGGCACCTGGGGCGCCGATCCCAATCTCCAGGCCTATCCCTACGATCCCGCGAAGGCCAAGAAGCTCCTCGCCGAGGCGGGCTACCCCAACGGGTTCTCGACCACGATGTGGGTGCCGGAGTCGGGCTCGGGCATGCAATCGCCGGTGGCCATGGCCATCGTGATGCAGTCGAACTTCCGCGCGGTGGGCGTGAACGTGACCCTCCAGACCATGGAGTGGGGCGCTTACATCGCCAAGCTCCGCACCAAGGAGCAGGAGCTGTTCGCGCTGTCCTGGGCCGCGGGCTCCGAGGATCCGGACATGGTAATGTATCCCCTGTTCCACTCGAGCCAGTGGACGCCCAACGGCCCGAACCGCGCCATGTACAAGAACGAGAAGTTCGACGCGCTCCTCAACGACGCGCGGCAGGTCACCGACCAGGCCAGGCGCGCGGCCCTCTACCGCGAGGCCCAGAAGATCCTCGTGGAGGACGCGCCGTGGGTGTTCGTGGATCACGAGATCCAGATCGCCGCGACCTCCAAGCGCGTGCAGGGTTTCAAGCTCCACCCGAGCTTCGACCTCCGCGTGGAGACCGTCAGCCTCCGCTAGCGGACGGCGCCTCGGCGGTGGCCCGCTTCCTCGCGCGCCGGCTCCTGCATCTGGGACCCGTGCTGCTCGGGGTGTCGGCGATCGTGTTCCTCGTGCTGCACCTGGCCCCCGGCGATCCCGCCGAGATCATGCTGGGCGCCAACGCCAACCGGGAAGATCTCGAGCGCCTCCGCTCGCAGCTCGGTCTCGATCAGCCGCTGCACGTGCAGTACGTCACCTGGATCGGCCACGTGGCCCGCGGCGACCTCGGCCGCTCGCTCTGGATGAAGCGGCCGGTGCTGGGCGAGGTGCTGGAGCGCTTCAAGGCCACGCTGCTGCTCACCGGCACCGCGCTCTTCCTCTCCACCGTGGGCGGAATCGCGCTCGGCATCGCCTCCGCCCGGCGAGCCAACTCGCTGCTGGACCGCCTGTCCGCCGTGGCGTCGCTGTTTGGCGCCAGCATGCCCACGTTCTGGCTGGGCATCGTGCTCATGGTGATCTTCTCGCTGTGGCTCGGCTGGCTTCCCGCCTCCGGCATGTACGCGCCGTACGGCGGCGGCGGGCTACGGGACTTGCTGGCGCACCTCGTGCTGCCCGCGATCACGCTCGCGGCGGCTTCGATCACGATCATCGCCCGGCTCACGCGCGCGGCCATGCTGGAGATGCTGGGGCAGGACTACGTGCGAACGGCGCGCGCCAAGGGCCTCGCCGAGCGCCCAGTGGTGTGGCGCCACGCGCTGAAGAACGCGCTGATCCCGATTGTGACTGTCGTAGGCGTCCAAGCGGGCTATCTCCTCGGCGGCGCCGTCCTCACCGAGACCGTGTTCGCCTGGCCGGGCGTGGGCACCCTGGTGGTCCAGGGCATCCTCGCCCGCGACATTCCCTTGGTGCAGGGCGGTGTCTTGGTGATCGCGCTGTCCTTCGTGCTCGTGAACCTCGCCGTGGACACCCTCTACGCGTGGCTGGATCCGCGCATCAAGTACAACTAGCCCCGCCATGCGCCGTCACCTCCGCAGGAACCGCCTCGCCGCGGCCGCCCTCCTGGTCATCGCGCTCGCCGTGCTGGCCGCCCTCGCCGCACCGTGGCTGCCGCTCGCCGATCCCGACACGGTGGAGACCGCGAGCCGCCTCCGGCCGCCGGGCAGCCCCGGGCACCCGCTCGGCACCGACGAGTTCGGGCGCGATCTCCTGAGCCGGCTCGTCTGGGGCGCGCGCGTGTCGCTGCTGGCCGGGGTCGGCACCGCCGCCGCGGCGATGGTGCTGGGGGTGAGCCTGGGCCTCATCGCGGGCTATTATCGCGGCTGGGTGGAATCGCTCATCATGCGCTTCACGGACATCCTCATGGCGTTCCCGTTCATCTTGCTCGCCATCGCCATCGTGGCCGGGCTCGGCCCCGGCCTGCGGAACGCCATGATCGCCATCGCCATCGTGGGCTTCCCCATCTACGCGCGGCTAGTGCGGGGCGTGGTGCTCACCGTGCGCGAGCGCGAGTTCGTGGAGGCGGCGCGGGCGCTCGGAAGCCCCGACCGGCTCATCCTCGCGCGCCACGTGGCGCCGCATCTCCTCTCCCCGGTGGTGGTGGCCTTCAGCCTCGACGTCGGCGCCAAGATCCTCACCACCGCCGGCCTGTCGTTCCTGGGGCTCGGGACCCAGCCGCCGACGGCGGACTGGGGGAGCATGCTCGCCACCGGGCGCCAGTTCGTGATCCTGAGCCCGCACGTGGTGCTGCTCCCGGGCCTCGCCATCTTCGTCACCGTGCTGGCCCTGAACCTCGTCGGCGACGCCGTGCGCGATCTCCTCGATCCGCGCACGCGCGCCGCCTGAGCGTGGAGACCCGTCCCATGCGTCTCGACACTGGCTTTCTCTCCTTCGATCTACGCGACATCCCGACCTACGCTCGGAAGGCGGAGGCGCTGGGCTTCGGGGCGCTCTGGTCCGCCGAGACCAAGCACGATCCGTTCCTCCCGCTCGCGGTCGCGGCCACGACGACCTCCCGGCTGGGGCTCGGCACCGCGATCGCGATCGCGTTCGCGCGGAGCCCGATGGTGCTGGCCAACATCGCCTGGGATCTCCAGAAGGCGTCGGGCGGCCGCTTCACGCTGGGGCTCGGGACGCAGGTGAAGGCGCACAACGAGCGGCGCTTCGCGGTGAAGTGGGAGGCGCCGGGGCCGCGGCTGCGCGAGCTGGTCGGCGCCCTCCGCGCGATCTGGGACACTTGGCAGAACAAGGCGCCGCTCGACTTCCAGGGCAAGTCCTACCGGATCAATCTCATGACGCCGTTCTTCGACCCGGGGCCCATCGAGCACCCGAGAATTCCCGTCTATCTCGCCGGGGTGAATCCCTACATGGCGAAGCTGGCCGGCGAGATCGCAGACGGGCTGCACATCCACTCGTTCCACTCGGCGAGGTATCTCCGCGAGATCCTGCACCCGGCGGTGTCGGAGGGGCTCGAGCTCTCGAACCGCTCGCGGCTGGACTTCGGCTTCCGGGCCTCGACGATGGTCGTGATCGGCGACAGCCGCGCGGAGATCGAGGAGCAGAAGCAGCAGGTCAAGCAGCAGATTGCGTTCTACGCCTCCACGCGCACCTACGCGGCGGTGCTGGCCGCGCACGGGCTCGAGGATCTCTCCCCGCGGCTCCACGCGAAGTCGCTCGAGGGCGACTGGAAGGGCATGGCCGATCTCATCAGCGACGCGATGCTGGAGGACTTCGCGGTGATCGGCTCGTGGTCGGAGATCGGCGCCAGGATCCGCGAGCGCTTTGCCGGGCTCTACGACCGCACCCAGCTCTACCCATCCTTCGCGCCCTCGCTGGACGACCCGCGCATGCAGCGCCTCGCCCGCGAGTTCAACGGCTGAGCCCCGGCATGGTGGCGCGCCTGGGCGTGCTCGTGCCCTCGGGCAACCCGACCGTGGAGCCCGAGCTCTACCGGATGGCGCCGGCGTCGGTGACGCTGCACTTCGCGCGCATGGCCTCGCTGGGCGACGGCGCGCCGGGCGCCTCCGCCGCCATGGAGCAGCGCACGCTCGGCTATCTCGACTCGGTGCCCGCGGCCACGCGCACGCTGGCCGACGTCGGGCTCGCCGCGCTCGTGCTCGCCCATACCGGCGTGAGCTATCTCACCGGCTACACGCGCGAAGAGCCACTGCTCCGGCAGCTCCACGACACGGCGCGCGCCCCCGCTACCACCGCGGCCCGCGCCATCCTGGCCGCGCTCGCCCATCTCGGCGTGCGCCGGATCGCCCTCGCCACGCCCTACCCCGACGTCATCGCCACTGCCGGCCGCGCCTACTGGGAGGCGGCGGGGCTCGAGATCGTGGCCCATCACCGGCTCGAGGGCGTCGCGAACATCTACGAGGAGACGCCGGCGCGCGTCGAGGCGCTTGGACGCGCGGCGGATTCGCGCCGCGCCGAGGCCGTGCTCATCAGCGGTACCGGGCTCCCGACCGCCGATGCTGTCACGCCGCTGGAGCGAGTCCTCGGCAAGCCCGTCGTCACGAGCCAGAGCGCCACGCTCTGGTGGCTGCTCCGCACGGCGCGCGTGACGGAGCCCGTGCTCGGCTGGGGCAAGCTCCTAGCCGCGCCTGCCGCGTAGTCTCTCGCGCCCGTCGCTACGCGCCCCGTAGCACGACGGGTCCGAGGTGTCGGCTCTTTCGACGATTCCCACGGCGCAAGCCCTGCGCGACGCGCAAGTAGCCATTCCCAGGACGCTTTCCATCGTCCCACCCTGTGGCACCGCGCTTGCTCTCCTCCTCGATCAAGCTGAGCAATCGAAGAGAAGAAAAATAGGAGGACAACGTGCAGAAAATGCGTCGTGTCATGCTAGTCGGCATCGCGAGCCTAATCGGCCTGGCCCCGGTCGCCGCGGGCGCGGTGACCCTCACACATACGCCAAGTGGCGCGCCCCTGTGCCTGAGCGCCAACGCACCCGCTCCCTGCAACGGAGGCGTAGCCTCGATCGACCACTACGATTTCAACTTCGATATCTCTGGCGCCGTGGGCGCAGACCAGATCATCACCGACGCCCTACTCACGCTCAATCTGTTCGACGACCAGGGTAAGGCCGACGGAAGCGAGAAGCTGACGCTCCACCTCGACGGCGACCTGGTGCCGACACCCGGCGACGTGCAAAACGACCTCGGTCTCACGCTGGACCTGAGCCTGCTCGACGACAACCACCTGTACGTCTCGCTCGGCGTCGATGGCACGAGCGGGGACTACTATTTCGGATGGGCGACCCTCGATCTGACGCTGCAGGATCGTCCCGATCCGGGCGACATCAATCCGGGTCCGATCACGACGGCGCCGGTGCCCCTGCCGGCCTCGCTGATCCTGCTCGGTTTCGGCCTGGGCGCGGCGGCAGTGGCTCGCCGCGCCTAGGCCCTGCAGTTCGTCCTAGTCCTCGTCGGGCGTCGGCGGCTCGTTCGTCTCCTGTCCGAACGTGAGCAGGTGGCCGTCGGGATCGAGGCAGGAGAACTCCTTCATCCGGTAGACGGTGACGCAGAGCTTCCCGACGTCCACGCCGCGCGAGCCCAGCGCGCGGTGGAGTGACTCGACGTCGTCGGGATAGAAGTAGAACATCACGGGCCAGTCCGCGCCGGTGGCGCCGGGCCGCCGGAGGGGGCCGCCCTCGAGCCCGCCGGTCAGCATGAGATCCACCCCGTCGCGCCGGATATGCGCCCAGTGGAAGTCGCGCAGCGCCGATTCCGGCGACACCAGCATGAAGCCGAGGTGGTCGCGGTAGAACGCGAGGCTCCGCGCTACGTCGGCCACGTGGAGCATCGGCGTGAGGCGGGTGAGGGTCATGCGTCCGCGCTCACCCGCCCGCCGCTTCCTTCTTCACCTGGGCAAACGTCTCCTTCGCCACGAGCATGGCGTCGCGGACGAGCGGCGCGCCCACGTAGCCCATGAGGTGGAGGATCGTCTCGGTGAGCTGGTCCTCCGTCCAGCCTTGCCGGAGCGCCATCCGGAGATGGATGGCCAGCTCCGGCTCGCGCCCAGTGGCGGCATCCGACACCACCGTGATCAGCGTGCGGGTCTTGAGATCCAGGCCCGGACGCGTCCAGATCGTGCCGAACACGCTCTCCTGGGCGAGGTCGATGAACTTCGTCATCATCGGGTCGCTGTACGCGCCCTTGGCGACCCGCTCGACGTAAGCGTCGCCCAGTAGCTGGCGCCGCATCTCCCGGCCCTTCTTGTAGTTCTCGCTGTCGGGCATCACAGGCTCCCCATGACCAGACGTTCGTGCAGTGCGCTCGCCATCTCATCGATCCCCGCCCCCGCCCACATCCGGAAGAACGGGGCCTTCTGGAAGGCGCCGAACTCCTTCCCCGCCCGCTCCGCCGTCTGCTGCGGCGTCTCGCCGGGGCGCGGGGCACGGATCTTCTCCGTCACTATCCGGTCCTTGTGGTAGATCGCGGGGAACTCGGTGTAGTGGTAGAGGTACTTCAGGCCCTTGTCGTAGAAGACCACCACCGGAATCGACTGGTACTTCTTCCCGCCCCGCTCGTTCATGAACTCGGCCATGATGTCGGCGTTCGGGCTCCGCCCGGGCTCCGTCAGGGGATTGTCGGTCTTCCCGAAGGTCTGCCCGTCGCGGTTGAAGATGCGAAGCTCGATGCCGGTGGCCTCGGCCACGCGCGCCAGCATCGGCACGTCGCGCCGGCAGTCGGACGACCAGTCCTCCGAGAGGACGAGGATCCTCGCAGGGCCGCCTGGCTGGGCGGCGAGCCACTTCCACGCCGCGGTCTGCGTGTCGGTGAGGCGGCTCCCCTCGTACCATTCGCGGATCGCCGCGGAGTTATCGGGGCGCTGCGAGCCGCCGGTGCCCTCGCGCTTGAGGTTCTCGGGCGTGCCCACGTAGGCGAGGTACTGCGGGAACGTCATCCCGGACGCGTAGCGCGCCGGCGTCACCACGCTCTTGGTTCTATCCATGGCTGTCCTCTCAGAAGATGGCGATGGGATGCGCGGGCGCCCCAGTGCTCCCCAGGATGCGCAGGGGCGTGGCGGTGAAGAGGAACTCGTTCCGCCCCTCTTCCGCGCAGACCTTGGCGAGGCGCTCGGGATAGGTGTTGTCGACCAAGGCCAGGCCGAGGAACGGGATGGCCAGGTGCGCGCTCATGCCGAAGCCGGGATAACCGCTGGGCCGCTCGTCCATCATGTCCCAGGAGATGGCCGCGATATCTTTCTCGCGGAACCACTCGAGGCACGAGACGTGGAGGCCGGGGTGCGGATCCACGCGGAACACGAAGTTGGGATGCGCCTTGAGGAACCCCTCGTTGCCGCTACGCACCACCACCACGTCGCCGGGCTGCACCGTCACGCCCGCGCGCGCCGCCACGTCGTCCAGCTCCTTGGGCGTCACCGGCTTCCCCACCGTCACGTAGCCTTCCTTGCGGCCGGCGGCCACGTCCAGGAACACGCCGCGCGTCGTGATCCCGTCGAACAGCGCGTCGATGGGGCACCACGTCGCCCCCGCCGCGCTCAGGCTCTCGCCGAAGGGCCGGCCGTTGTAGATCTCGCCGTCCCAGCCCACGTGGCAGAGCGCGTCGATGTGCGTGATGGTGAAGCCGTGATAGACGAGGTCGAAGCGGTCGAGCACCACGTCCACCCGCTCTCGCTTGGAGGGAAACGTCGCGTGGTACATGAGCACGGGCTGCGGCCCCATGTCGCGCGCGAGCGACACGGTGCGGCCCTTCTTGATGAGCGTCTGGGCCTGCGCCTGCTTGGCCGGCGTGATGAGATTCACCGTGCCCTTCTGGTCGTCATGGCCCCAGCGGCCCCAGTTGTTTAGCTCCTTGAAGTAGGCGTCGACACGATCCTGGGTCGGCAGCTTGATGTCGGCCATGCTCGGCTCCTCGGTGAAGGTGGGCGACGCGCGCGGGCGATGACGCAGCGACAGTAGCGGCCCCGCGAGCGCCCGTCAAGCGTGCTATAAGGGGACCCACTATGACTCGCGATCAGCTCAAAGCCCGCATCCTCGACGCCATCGACCGCCGCGCCCCCGAGATCATTCGCATCGGTGAAACGATCCGAAAGAACCCGGAGTTGGGCTTCAAGGAGGTCAAGACCGCGTGCCTCGTGGAGGAGACGTTCAAGACGCTGGGCTTGACGCCGCGCGCCGGCCTCGCGTTCACCGGCGTGCGCGCGGACGTGGCGGGCGGCGCCGGCGCCGGCCCGACGTTCGCCATCCTCGGCGAGCTGGACGCCCTCCGCGTCACCGGCCATCCCGACGCCGATCCCCAGACCGGCGCCGCGCACGCGTGCGGCCACAACGCGCAGGTGGCCGGGATGCTCGGCGCCGCCATGGGGCTGCTCGACGTGAAGGCCTTCGAGCATCTCGCCGGGCGCGCGGTGTTCTTCGCCGTGCCCGCGGAAGAGGGCGGCGATCTCGAGTGGCGGGTGAGCCAAGTGCGAGCGGGCAAGCTGGAGCTCCTGGGCGGCAAGGCCGAGCTCATGCGCCTCGGGCACTTCGACGACGTGGACCTCGCGATGATGATCCACCTCACCTCGCGCCCCGAAGACGGCAAGGCCTCGGTGCCGCTGTCCAACAACGGCCGCGTCGGCAAGCTCGCGCGCTTCGTCGGCAAGGCCGCGCACGCCGGCGGCGCGCCGCACCTCGGGGTCAACGCGCTCTACGCGGCGCAGATCGGGCTCATGGCGATCAATGCCCTGCGCGAGACCTTCCGGGACGAAGACACCATCCGCGTGCACCCGATCCTCACCGCCGGCGGCTCGCAGGTGAACGTGATCCCCGCCGAGGCGCGCATCGAGACCTACGTGCGCGGGCGGACGCTCCCCGCCATCCTCGACGCCAACGCGAAGGTCGATCGGGCGCTCCGCGCGGGCGCCCTCGCCCTCGGGGCCACCGTGGAGATCGAGACCTTCCCGGGCTACCTGCCCCTCGACTGCGACACCACGATGGCCCGCTACTTCCGGGAGTCCGCGGAGTCCTTGTGGGGAGCCGAGCACTTCACGCAGCAGGGACACCGCACCGGCTCCACCGACATGGGCGATCTGAGCCAGGTGATCCCCTGCCTCCATCCCTACGTCGGCGGCGCCGCCGGCACCGGCCACGCCGCGGACTACCGCATCGCCGACCCCGACCTCGCCTACGTGGGCCAGGCCAAGGCACTCGCGAGCATGGTGGTGGACATGCTGGCGGACGGCGCGGCGGGCGCTCGCGAGGTGCTCGGCAAGGCCAAGCGCCCGCTCACCCGCGAGGGCTATCTCGAGCTGCAGCGGACGATGGCGCGCCGCGAAGTCTACGAGGGGCGCTAGCGATGCCGCTCGCGATGATCCCGTTGAGCGCACTGACGAAGAAGGGCGTGGGGCTCAAGCGTCCGGAGGACGTCGTGGTCTCGCGTGACGGGCGCGTGTGGGCCTCGGACGAGGCGAGCGCCTGCGCCGAGATCACGCCCGACGGCACGCTCCGCCGGGTCGGCAAGGCCGGCGGCAAACCGAACGGCATCAACATGGACCGCGAGGGCCGCATCGTCATCGCCAACTTCGCCATCGACACACCCGATCCGGGAGCGCTGCAGCGCCTGGACACGCAAACCGGCCGCATCGACGTCCTCTGCGCGGAGATCAAGGGGCGAATGCTCAAGGCGTCGAACTATCCCCTGGTGGACCGCGCCGGCAACGTCTGGTGCAGCCACTCCACCTGGGATCGTGCCGGATCCAGCGCGGGCTCGGGCGACGGCTTCGTCTATCGCGTGCGGCCCGACGGCAAGGCCGAGATCATGGCTGAAGGCTTCCACTTCACCAACGGTCTCGCGATGGACCCGGACGAGCGGCACCTCTATGTGTGCCAGACGGTGGGCTGCGACGTGGTGCGTCTGCCCATCCGCGCCGACGGGACGCTGGGCCCGAAGGAGCGCTACGGCCCGCTGCTCGGCGGCCCCGCCATTGACGAGCCCACGCCGGCGAACCGCGGCACGCAGGGCGCCACCGACGGCTGCGCCTTCGACCAGGAGGGCAATCTCTGGGTCACGCTGGTGCGCGCCAACAAGGTCATCGCGATCACGCCGGTGGGCAAGGTCGAGGTCATCATCGAAGACCCGAGCGGCGATCTCATGGATTGGCCCACCAATGTCAGCTTCGGCGGGTCGGACCTCCGCGACCTCTACATCGGCAGCGTGCGCAAGGACTACGTCCTTCACGCGCGGAGCCCGATCCCGGGCGCCCCGCTGGTCCATCAGAGGTAGCCAATGAGCCGATCGCGCCTCGCGCTGGCAACCATCATGCTGCTGCTGGCCGTGCTCGCGGGCTGGCCGGCCGGCGCCCAGGTCCCCACCGACTGCAACTCGAAGAGGATCACGGCGGCGTTCGAAGGCTTCGGGCGCACGGGCAGGATGCCGCCGGAGCTCGGGCAGTGGCTCGTCGATCCCAAGGCCCAGACGGTCGAGCCCTATCGGGCGTTCGACAACGTCTACTACGTGGGAGTGTGCTGGGTCTCGGCCTGGCTCATCACGACCAGCGACGGCGCTGTGCTGATCGATACCCTGCACGATCCGTTCGCGGATCTCCTCATCGCGAACATCCGCAAGGTCGGGGTGGATCCGGCGAGCATCAAGTACGTCCTGATGACCCATGGCCACTTCGATCACGTCGGAGGCGCGTACCGGCTCAAGGGCGTGACGAACGCTCGTTTCGCCATGACCGAACGAGGCTGGGAGGAGGGAATCGCGTCCGCACGGGCGTCCCAGGGCACGCCCCGTCAGTGGACGATGATCGCCAAGGATCTCGTGGTGAAGGACGGCGACGTCATCAGGGTCGGCGATGCGACGTTCGGAGTGTACGAGACGCCCGGCCACACGTTCGGCACCGCGTCCTATTCGTTCCACGTCCGGGACGGCGCCGACTCCTACCGCGCCTTCACCGTCGGCGGACTGGGGCTCAACGCCATCCAGAACTCACAGCAGGTGGAAGCCTACATCGCGAGCGTGACGCGCATCGCCGAGCTCGTGCGGCAACCGACCGACCCGATCACCGTGCATCTGACCACGCACCCGTTCAGCAACGGCCTCACGGAGGCCGCCGAGCGACTCAAGACGCGAGGACCGGGGGAGCCCCATCCGCTCGTGGACCCGGCGGGATTCACGAGCCAGCTCGAGACGCTCCGCAAGGGCGCCGAGGAGCGGCTCGTCATCGAGAAGAAGGCCGGGCGCTAGGCCGTCGGTCGCCCGCGGGTCAGCGCTGCACGCCCGGCACCCACGCGGTGGTGCGGCCGCCCACCGTGATATGGCAGATGCGCTCGCCGCGCGCGGTGCGCGCGTCCGCGTTCTTCCCCCAGCGGTGATGGAAGAGCCAGCCGCGCGGATAGCGGTCGCTGTCCGAGCGGGCACCCACCGCCGTCTTCATCACCGAGCGGATCTTCGTCCGCAGCCGGCCCGCTTCCAGCGTGGTGAGCGTATCCGCGCGGCGTCCGGGGGCGATCCTCGCCTGGTAGAGCACCTCGTCGGCGATCCAGTTGCCCACGCCGGCGGAGAAGCCCTGATCCAGCAGCACCGCCTTGATGGGCGCCTTGCGCTCGCGCACCATGGCGCGAAAGCGCGCGGGCGGCGGCAGCTCGTGGAGCGCGTCCCAGCCGAGCAGGCTGATGGGCGGCTCGGCGGTGGGATCCCGACGAAGGCGGATCCGACCCAGCCGGCGCCCGTCCGTCATCACGAGCTCGCCGCCGTCGTCGAAGCGGAGGTGGAGTTTCGAAAAGCGCGGCGGCCACTCCGCGAAGCGGTCGACGCTGCCGTGGGAGACCAGGCGCACGCCCCGCCCCGCGGTGGAGTGGAAACCGCCGGCCATGCCGAAGTGGAAGGTGGGCCACGGGCGCCGATCCAGCTCCAGCCAGAGGTGCTTGCCACGTCGGCGCACCGCCCTGACGCGGCGACCGACGAGCGCGCGAGTGAAACTGGCCGCGCTCACGCCTTCGAAGACGATAGGATCGGCGGAGCAGCTGACGTGAACGATGCGGCGGCCCGCGGCGACGCGCTGGGCGAGGACGCGCGCCGCCTCGACCTCGGGCAACTCCGGCACGAGTCGCCGCCCGGCTACTTGACGATGTCGAGCAGCTCGACCTCGAACACCAGGGTGGCGCCGGGTTTGATCCTGGGCGGCGCTCCCTGCTCCCCGTAGGCGAGCGCGGGCGGGCAGACGAGGCGGCTCTTGCCGCCCACCTTCATCTTCTGGAGGCCCTCGGTCCAGCAGGGAATCACCCGGTTCAGCGGAAACGTCGCGGGCTCCTTGCGCTCCACCGAGCTGTCGAACACGGTGCCGTCGGTGAGCGTGCCGTGATAGTGCACCTTCACCGTGTCGGTGGGCTTGGGCGAGGCGCCGGTGCCCGGCTTGATGGTCTGGATCACGAGGCCGGTGGGGCTGCGAGTCGCGCCCTGCTCCGTGGCGGCCTTGGCGAGGTACGTCTCGCCCGCTTTCTTCTCGGTGTCCGCGGACGCCCCCACGCGCGCGGCGTGGAGGGCCTGCACCTTGGGCCCGTAGGTCTGCAGATCCACCTTCTCCGGCACCTTGTGCACGCCGTCGCCGATGCCGGCGAGCACGGTGGCGAGCTCCGCCTCGCTCAGGTTGAAGTTCGCCAGGCTCCGGCTCACGAGGAGCCCGAGCGCGTAGAGGGTCTTCTCGTCTTCCGTCTTGAGCGAGGGCGCGGGGGCCTGCGCGAGCGCGGGCGCGCCGCCGAGCAGGATGACGAGCGCGCACGCGATCGCGGTCCGCATCGCGCGGCCTAGACCATGCCCGGCATGAACGCGTCCCGGCCGCGCTGATAGGTCGGCTGGCGCTGGGCGGGATTGCGGTTCACGAGGGGACGGAAGTACATGGGATGCGTGAGGCACCGCACCTCGTGCTCGATGGTGGCGAGCGGCGCCTTGGTGTCCACGTCCACGATCTCCTGGAAGCGGTACTGGATGTCGCTCGACTCCTCGGAGACGAGCCCGCGCTCCTTCAGCTTGGCGTGGGGACCGGAGAAATCGGCGATGTAGACGGCGATGTGGTGGCCGTCGTAGGGCGCGATATCGCCCGTCGTTTCGCGGAATACCAGCTCCTGCCGGAGCTGCCCGATCTTCACGCGCGCCGCCTTGCCTTCGCCGTTGCCGTTGACGACGCTCGGCGCGCTGAAGATCTCCTTGTAGAAGCGCGCGATGCCCGGCGCCGTCCCCGGCCGCACCGGCACCTCGAAGCGGGCGATGCCGAGGGTCACGTCGCCGAACTCGGGCGCGGGGGCGTAGCAACGGAAACGATTCCCCCACGGACACGTCACCAGCACGTGCTTGTCCTCGTTGGCGAACGAGAACTTCGTGCCTTCGAGCTTGGGCTTCACTTCCTCCAGCCGCTCGCGAAGCGCGCCGAGGTGCGGCATCACGAGGTCGGTGTAGCCCGGATAGACGTTGGGCGCGCCGGTGGGCAGGTGGAACTGCGACTGCCCGGCGTTGGCCCACATGTTCTCGGTCCCGATCATGATGTAGGGATCGCGCGTGAGGCCGAGCCCCTGGATGTAGAAGCGCGTGGCGAGCACCTGGTCGGGCACGCGCACGTTGACGTGCTCGAGGAACAGGATGTTGCCGACGTCCTGGGTGGTCCGGTCGAAGTGTCCGCCTCGCATGGATGTCTCCTCTCTTACGTGAGGACCGCGATCTTCTGCCGATCGATCAACGCGAAGTCGATGGTGGCGCCCAGCCCGGGCCCGTTCATCGCGTGTACGAGCCCCGCGCGGTCCACCTCGATGTCGTCCACGAGCCCGTATTTCTGGGCGCCCGCCGGCAACAGGACTTCGAAGAACTCCGTATTTCGGATCGCCATGATCAGGTGGAGGTTGGCCACGTTGTTGAGCGAGTTGCCGCCGTGGTGCACCTCGAAGTTCATGTGGAAGGCTTCCGCCAGATGCGCCGACTTGACGAGCGGGGTGATCCCGCCCTTCACCGCGGGATCGCCGCGCAGGTAGTCGGTGGCCCGCTCGGTGATCCACGGGGCCAGCGCGGTGAAGCCGCCGGGCGTGTACTCGGTGGCGAGGATGGGGATCTGGAGCTGCTGCTTGAGCTTCACGTAGTTGTACAGATCGTCGTCCGCGAGCGGGTCCTCGTACCAGTGAAAGCCCAGCTCCTCGATGGCCTTCCCCACCCGCACCGCCTCGGGGTACTGGTACGCCCACGTCGAGTCGAGCATCACCGTGAACTCGTCGCCCACCGCCGTGCGGACCGCGCGACAGACTTTGATGTCGGTGTCGGGATCGGTGGGCGGATGGATCTTGTACGCGCGCCAGCCCTCCGCCTTGAAGCGCGCGGCCTCGTCCGCGTAGGCCTCCGGCGAGGACAGCACCGCCGAGCTCGCGTATGCGGGGATGGACTCGCGGTAGGAACCGAGCAGCCGGTGAATGGGTAGGCCCGCCACCTTGCCGGCGATGTCCCAGAGCGCCACGTCCACCGCGCCGATGGCCCGCAGCGTGGTGTTGCGGTGCCGGCTCCACAGGGCGTGCCAGAGCCGCTCGCGCTCGAGCGGGTCCTGGCCCATCACCAGGGGCTTCAAGTAGTAGATCAGCGAGTCCGCGTCGAAGCGCGCGCCGCGCATCGCCGAGCCGAGGAAGGCGTGGCCGACCACGCCGTCGTCCGTGCGCACGGTGAGGAGGCCGAGCTCGCTCTTGCCCGCGAATGTTCCGGTGTGGCGTCCGTACTGGGTGGCCGGGATGCCGCTCCAGCCGAACAGGGTGAGCGTGACATCGCTGATCTTCATCTCGGCGGGGCCCCTCCCCGGCCCCAGGGTACACCAGAATGCTGCTAGACTACGCGCCATGACGCGGAGCCGTCCGGTCTACTCCACCGACGGAGGGCGCGTGCCGAGCGCGCCGCCCGCGCCGCGTCCCGTCCCGCCCGCCGCCGGCCACCGGCCGCCCGACGACGGCATCGTGCGCATCGCGCGCGACCGAGGCAACCGCGGCGGTAAGGTCGTCACGGTGATTCACGGTCTGCGCGCGCGCGGCGCCGCCCTCGACGCGCTCGCCGCCGAGCTCAAGCGCCTCTGCGGCGCGGGCGGCGCCGTGAAGGACGGCGTCGTCGAGATCCAGGGCGATCACCGGGAGCGCATCGCCGAGAAGCTGCGCGCCCTCGGGCACACCGTCAAGCTCGCCGGAGGATAGAGCCATGGACTATCGCGTCATCTCCGCCGACTGCCACGTCGATCTGCCGTGGCTGCCGCCCGATCTCTTCACCAGCCAGGCCTCGGCGGCGATGCGTGAGCGCATGCCCTTCGTGACCGACGGGCCCAAGGGCCCGATCTGGGTTTCGAAGAAGGGCAGCCAGTTCGGCTTGGTGAACGGGATGGGCTCGGCCGGACGCGAATACGTGCCCGGCCAGATCCACCGCTCGGATCGCATGGCGTCTACCGGTCTTTACGATGACGGCAGGCGCGGGATCCGGCGTCTCACCGATCCGGACCTACGCTTGCGCGATCAGGCGCGGGACGGCGTGCAGGCCGAGGTGCTCTACGGCATCCTCGGCACGAGCGACCGCCTCCAGGATCCCGAGGCGGCGGTCGAGATGATGCGCATCTACAACGAATGGCTCGCCGGCTTCTGCGCCAGCCATCCGGATCGCTACGCGGGCCTCGCCTGCATCCCGAGCCTCTCCATCGAGGCCGCGGTGACGGAGATCGAGCGCGTGGCCAAGCGTGGCGTCGCGCGCGGGATCGAGATCGCCAACTCCCACGACATGCCCCGCCTCTGGGATCCCGTGTGGGAGCCGGTGTGGCGCGCCGCGGCCACCGCGGGCCTGCCCGTGCACTTCCACACCATCGGCGCCAAGCGCGCGGACTGGTCGGCCATGCCGCCGCGTGTGCAGCGCGTGGCTTTCGCCACCCACATCACCGGCTTCCAGCTCCACATGGCCGACGTGCTCATGAGCGTGATCTTCGCCGGCGTGCTCGAGCGGTATCCCAATCTCAAGCTCGTCATCGGCGAGAGCGGCATCGGCTGGATCCCCTACGTGCTCGATCGCATGGACCTCGAGTGGGAAGACCAGTTCAAGGACCTCGACCTGACCATGCGTCCCAGCGAGTACTGGCGTCGCCAGTGCAAGGCCACCTACCAGAGCGATCGCATCGGCGTCGCCCTGCTCGAGGAGCTGGGGCCGGAGACCATCATGTGGGGCTCGGACTTCCCGCACCCGGACGGGGTGTGGCCCGACTCCCAGGAGTTCATCCAGAAGGAGCTGGGGCATTTGCCGGAGAGCACACGGCGAAAGGTCGTGTGCGAGAACGCGGGCCGGCTCTACGGCTTCATCAACTGAGCGAGAGGAGCGAGCCATGAACATCGGGGTCTGCATCTTCGCCACCGACTACGCGATCCGCATCGACGAGCTCGCCAAGGCCGCGGAGGCGCGCGGCTTCGAGTCGCTGTTCGTCCCGGAGCACACGCACATCCCCACGAGCCGGAAGACTCCCTTCCCCGCGGGCGGGCAGCTCCCCAAGGAGTACTCGCACACCTACGACCCGTTCGTCTCGCTCATGATGGCGGCGGCGGTGACCACGAAGCTCCGCGTCGGCACCGGCATCTGCCTCATCATCGAGCGCGACACCATCGTCACCGCCAAGGAGGTCGCGAGCCTGGACGCGCTCTCCGGCGGGCGCTTCGAGCTCGGCATCGGCGGCGGCTGGAACGTGGAAGAAATGAACAATCACGGCACCGAGCACAAGACGCGCTTCAAGAAGCTCCGCGAGCAGGTGCTCGCCATGAAGGAGATCTGGTCGAAGGACGAGGCGCAGTACCACGGCGAGTTCGTCGACTTCGACCCCATCTGGTCCTGGCCCAAGCCCGCGCAGAAGCCGAACCCGCCGGTGCTGCTGGGCGGCGAGTCCGGCCACACGCTGCAGCGGGTGGTGGACTTCTGCGAGGGCTGGTTCCCGCGCGGCCGCTCGCCCGAAATGGTCATCAATGGGATGAAGGACCTTCGGGAGCGGGCGGCCAAGGCCGGCCGCGACATGAAGACGATCTCGGTGTCGGTCTTCGGGGCGCGGCCGGACGAAAGCGACCTCGCCCGCTACCAGGAGGCGGGCGTGACCCGCGCCATCCTGCGTCTGCCCCCGGACGGGCGGGACGTGGTGCTGCCGCTTCTCGATCAGTGGAGCAAGCTGATCGGAAAGTGAGCAACGGCATCCTGATGGGCACTGGATTCACTATGGTTCCAGCTCCAGAAAGTACATTATTTGGAACAGTAAGGGCATAATTCCGCTTGACCGGCGGGCCGAAGTTCTCTACAGTCCCCCTTGGGTCGGCAATGTCGCTGGCCCTCGGAGGGAGTATCTGTGGACCTTGCCTCAGCATTCCTCTGGCGGGTTCATCGGCATGACCGATATAAGGTGGATCGCCTCATAGGCCCGTTCCTGTCGTTTCGATTGTTCTGGCTCGCTGCCCTCCTTACGACTCTCTTCGCCGCGCCACTCGCCGCGGCACAGTCGGTCGATGTGCAAGGCCAGCTCGCGGCGGGGCGCGCCGCGTACGCTCAGGGCGCATTCGATCGCGCCATCGAGAGCTGGATGCAGGCCGCCGACATCGCCGAGCGGGCAGGCGATCGCGCGGGTCAGATCCAGGCGCTCGTGTACGCGGGCGAGGGCCAGGCCGCGCTGGGGCGCTACGGACAGGCCGCCGCCGTGCTCGACCGCGCGCTCAAAGTCGCGGAAGGCTCCCCCGATCGCTCGAACGTGCCATGGATCCTCTCGCGCCTCGGCAATATCCTGATCGCCACGGGACCGGCGGACGCCGCCGAGACCACGCTGCGCCGCGCCCTCCAGATGTCCCGCGAGGGCGGCGACGCGCCCCTCACCATCGCCGTGCTGAACGACCTCGGAAATTTCCTGACGATTCGACGGCAGCATGCCGAGGCGGTCGCCGCCTACCGGGAGAGCGTGACGATCGCCGAGCGGACGGGGGATACCGCGCAGGCCATGCGCGGCAGGGTCAATCTGGCCCGCGCCCTGCGCCTGTCCGGCGATGCCCTCGGGGCACGGCAGGCCCTGGACGCGGTGCTGGCCTCCGCCGAGGCATTGCCCCCTTCCCGCGACGCCTCGCTGCTGCTCATCAGCGTCGGCGTGGGCTATCACGAGCTCCGCGCGGCCGGGCGTGATCCGGGCAACGAGCTGCTGCTGCGCGCCGGGCGGGCCTTGAGCCGGGCCAAGGACGTGGCGGAGCAGATCGGAGACCGGCGCACCAGCTCCTACGCCACGGGCTATCTCGGCGCGCTCTACGAGGACGCGGGACGCTATCCGGAGGCCCTGCAGCTGACGCGTGAGGCGATGTTCGACGCCCAGCAGGCCCAGGCCCCCGAGTCCCTCTACCGGTGGCAGTGGCAGGTGGCGCGGGTGCATCGCAAGATGGGCGCAACCGACGACGCGCTCGTCGCCTATCGCGCAGCCGTGCAGCAGGTCGGGGCGGTGCGGCCGGAGCTGACCGTCCGCTACGACGCGGCCACCACCTCGTTCCGCGAGTCCGTGGGCCCCCTCTACTTCGAGCTCGTCGATCTGCTCCTCCGCCGGGCCAACGATCAGAGCGATCCCCGGCCCCTTCTCGTCGAGGCGCGGGACATCGTGGAGTCGTTCAAGGTCGCCGAGCTGCGCGACTACTTCCGCGACGACTGCGTGGATGTCGCGCTGTCGAAGATCACCCAGCTCGACGTGGTGTCCCCGACCGCCGCGGTCGTGTACCCGATCGTCCTGCCCGATCGGGTCGAGCTGCTCGTCACGCTGCCGTCGGGGCTCCGGCGCTTCGTGGTGCCCGTGGGCGAGGCCCGGCTCACTCGCGAGGTCAATCAGTTCCGCCAGCTGCTCGAGCGGCGGACCACCCGCCAGTTCCTTCGTCCCTCGCGGCAGCTCTACGACTGGTTGATGAAGCCCCTGGAGGCAGAGCTGACTGCCGCGAAGATCGACACCCTCGTCTTCGTGCCGGATGGCACTCTCCGCACCATCCCGATGGCGGCGCTCCACGACGGCAAGCAGTTCCTGATCGCGAAGTACACGCTCGCCATCACGCCGGGCCTCAAGCTCACCGACCCGCGGCCCCTCGATCGCAAGCGCCTTCGCGTCCTGGCGGTGGGAGTGACCGAGGCGGTCCAGGGGTTCGCCCCCCTCCCCGAGGTCGAGCGCGAGATCGCCAACGTGCGGGAAGTATTCGGGGGCACGACGCTGCTGAACGAGCAGTTCTCGGTCGCGCGTCTCGACCAGGAGCTGAAGCAGGGCGCGTATACGATCCTCCACGTGGCCTCGCACGGAGAGTTCGGGGGCGAGGTCGACAAGACCTTCCTCCTCGCCTTCGACGGCAAGGTCACGATGGACCGGCTCGACCGGCTGATCGGTGTCTTGAAGTACCGAGACGAACCCCTCGAGCTCTTGACCCTCAGCGCGTGCGACACCGCTGAGGGGGACGACCGGGCCGCGCTGGGGCTCGCGGGCGTCGCCGTCAAGGCGGGCGCCCGCAGCGCAGTGGCCACGCTGTGGAGCGTCAACGACGAGGCGTCCGCCGGCCTCATCGCGGACTTCTACCGCGAGCTCAAAGACCCCACGGTGTCGCGTGGCGTGGCGCTCCAGCGCGCTCAGCTCAAGGTCCTCAGTGACCCCCGTTACGAGCACCCCGGATTCTGGTCGCCGTTCCTGCTCATCAACAACTGGCTGTGAGGAGACTGAACATGCGGAAGCTCTGGCTCATGATGCTGTGCACGCTGGCGTTCCTCGGGACGGCGACCGTCTCCGAGGCGAAGATCTTCGTGACGATCAGTGACGGTACGACCACCCTGGATGGGAGATCGACGGCGAACGGCGTGACGAACGGCGCCAAGGGGTTTCTGCTGCTTCTCAAGGCCTCGCCGGCCCCGACGAGCACGACGGGCGACTTCACGGACACCCTCAACATCCT
>DASTYT010000119.1 GCA_035764725.1 Candidatus Methylomirabilota bacterium
GGCGCTCGCCGTCTGGATCGCCGTGCGCGCGACCGCGGGCTCGGCGGGCCGCGCTCCGGTGGAGTCGAGCGCCGCCGCGGCCTCCGCCCGCGCCGGGATCGCACGGTGAGCTCGCCCGCCTCCCCGCGCCCGCCCGCCACACCCCGGTGCGCAGGGTCAGCCACACGAGGAGGCCCCACAAGGCATAACCGCCCGCGGCGTGGGCGGCCCGCACCGGCACGGGCAGACGCATCAGGACCGCGGCCACGCCCAGCGCCACCTGCAGCACCGCGACGGCGCCGAGCGCCGCGCCCACGCCGGCGAGCGGCGTACGCCGGCTGGCCATCGCCACGTGCAGGAAGAGACCGAGCAGCAGCACGCCCAGCCAGCGATGCACCCAGTGGATGAGCGGCGGCCCGGCGCCGGGCAGCACGTCGCCGCTGCAGAGGGGAAAGTCCGGGCAGGCGAGGCCCGCGCCGCTGTGGCGCACGTAGCCGCCGAGGGCGACCTGGACGAGGAGCACGGGCAGCCCCACTCGGGCCAATCGGGCCAGGGCAGTGGCTTGGCGAGGTGCAGCCGAAGGCGAGCCGAGCGGATCAGTGGCTTGGCGAGGTGCAGCCGAAGGCGAGCCGAGCGGATCAGTGATTCCGCCCGCCGCAATCGTGAGAAGGCCCGCCATGATCGTCAGCGCGGTGAGGAGATGTACCGTGCTCACCGGCGCGGACAGGCCGAGCTTCACGGTGATCCCGCCGAGGACGATCTGCACGGCGAGCAGGGCGAGGAGGGTGAGGGCCACGCGGCGGAGCAGGCGCGATTCCGCCCGGCGCAGCGTGACGACCGCCGTCGCGACCAGGAGGGCGGAGAAGAGCGGGACGCCGAGGCGATGGCGGAACTCGATCCAGATCTCGGTGCCGCCCGGCGGGATGAAGCGGCCGTGGCAGAGCGGCCAGTCGGGGCAGCCGAGACCCGAGCCGGTAGCGCTCACCACGTTGCCGAGCATCATCACCAGCGCCAGCGCCGCGAGGGCGAGCCAGGCGAGACGGCGAGGCGCGCTACCGGCCATGCGGGGCATTGGGCGCGACCTTGGACCCCGCCTCCACGGGGTGCACCGCGACGTCGTCGCCTCCCGCTGCCTGCCAGCGGAAGAAGACGACGGTGAGGGCCAGGAGGAAGATGAGGCCTCCCGGAACCCACATGATGAGGCCGCCCAGGTGCTGGTCCGCCCGCGGCGTCAGGGCCTCGATCACGCGCGGCGCCCGGGAATAGTACGGATAGAGGATGCCGTCGGCCATGCTGATGAAGATCGACACCACCACCATCGGCAGGCCGACCACGAACATGTACAGCATCTGCACGGGGTAGGGCGCGCGCGGCAGCTCGGGCAGCGGCGAGAGCAGCGGCCACCAGAGAATCACCGAGGCGGCCATGATCATGAGGTGCTCGACGATGTGGACCGGGTGCTGCTCCATCGCCAGGTTGTAGAGGGGCGGCAAGTGCCACGCCACCAGCACGAGGTTGAAGGTGGCGAAGGCCCCCGAGGGCCGGGTGAGCCGGCGCCCCAGGGCGAGCACACCCGGTCGCCGCACGAGCGGGCGCACCATCCAGCCCGGCACCCCGTGCAGGAGCAACGGCGGCATGGCGAAGGCCAGCATCATGTGCTGGATCATGTGCGCGCTGAAGAGGTAGTAGTCCGAGAGATCGTGAATGGGCCCGGTGAGGGCCACGAAGAGCACGACGAGGGCGCCAGCGAACGCCACGGCCTGATGCGGGGCCAGCCGCGCGTCGGGATCGAGCCGTCGGCGGTAGAGCACGGCGCCCGCATACGCGGCGCCGAGCACCGCCAGGCCCGCGACCACCGTGGGGTCGGCGTTCCAGGCGGTCCAGTCGAATCCCCCGGGCGGGAGGGGCGGTGGCCCGCCCGGCCCGGGCACTCCATGCGCCATGCTAGTGCGGGCGCGGGAGCAGGATGAAGGCGCTGAACAGCGCCATGAGGGCGAGGATGATGCAGATCGCGATGAAGAGCGGCCCGATGAAGAAACTCCGCATGATGTTGTGGTCGTACTTCAGGTGCATGAAGAAGCCCACCACGAGCGCGAACTTGATCGCGGACATGACGAGAAGGGACGTGACGAGGAGGGCATTGGGGATGCCCGGCACGTAGAGCGTGGCGACCTCCATGGCGGTGATGATCGCGAGGACGGCCGCGACCACGATGTAGGTCTTGACGGTGGCGTGCCCCCCGCCTCCGTGGGTCTCGGCGTGGCCGCCGTGGCTTCCGGGCGCGGCGGCGGCATGCGTGTCGGCCATGTCGGCGCTCCTACGGGATGAGGTAGACGATGGTGAAGATCGCGACCCAGACGATGTCGACGAAGTGCCAGTACAGGCCCGCGATCTCGACCTTGGTGTAGTCCCGCGCGTCGAGCCGCCGCCGCTTGAGCTGCCACCAGAGGGCCATGAGCCAGATCACGCCGCCGCTGACGTGGGCGCCGTGGAATCCGGTGAGGGTGAAGAAGCTCGACCCGAAGAGATTGGTGCCGAGGGTGAGCCCGTCGTGGAGGGCGAACGTGGCGAACTCGTACACCTGGTTCCCCACGAAGTGCGCGCCGAGGAGCGCGGTGGCGAACAGCCAGCGGCCCGCCCACTTGAGATCGTTCTTCTGGAGCGCGGCGAGGGCCAGCACCATGGTGAGCGAGGAGGCGAGCAGCACCGCCGCGCTCTCCGAGGTGAGGGGGATGTTGAAGACGTCGTGCGGGCCGGGCCCGGCGAGGCTCTTGCCCTTGTAGGCCAGATAGGTCCCGATCAGGGACCCGAAGAACATGCAGTCCGAGCCCAGGAAGATCCACATGCCGACCTTGCGATTGTCCAGGCCGGTGGTGCCGATGTTCGGGTCGTGATGCGCGTGGGCATGCGCGTCGGCCACTAGTGCGCCTCCTGGGCGGGGCGATGGTACTCGAGCGCGAACTTGAACATGCAGTAGAGCGTGAGCAGACCGCCGACGACCAATTGGACGTAGCTGATCAGGAGACCCGAGAGCATGACGGTGAGCGCCAGCGCGAGGAGAATGGGCCAGTAGGACGGCGGCGGCATGTGGATGGCCGCGATGTCCTTGGCGGTGGGGGGCGCCGGCTTGGGCGTGGGAGCGCCCCCGTGCCCATCCCCGTGCTTCTGCAGCCAGAGCTCGTCACGGCCATGCACCGTCGGAATGGTGGCGAAGTTGTAGACGGGCGGCGGCGAGGGGATGGCCCACTCGAGCGTGCGGGCATCCCACGGGTCCGGGCCGGCGACGGGGCCGGAGCGGCGCGTCTTGATGACGTTGATGATGAACACGAGGATCGAGAGCGCGATGGTGAAGGCGCCGATGGTGGAGATGAGGTTCCAGAACCCCCAGTTGAGGTCGGCGGCGTAGGTGTAGATCCGCCGCGGCATCCCGATGAGGCCGAGATAGTGCTGGGGGAAGAAGGCCATGTTGAAGCCGATCATCATGAGCCAGAAGTGGATCTTGCCGAGCTTCTCGTCCAGGAGTCGCCCGGTCATCTTCGGCCACCAGTAGTAGAAGCCGGAGAAAATGCCGAAGATCGAGCCGCCGAACAGCACGTAGTGGAAGTGCGCCACCACGAAGTAGGAGTCGGTCTGCTGCAGGTCCACCGGCGGGGAAGCGTGCATGACGCCGCTGAGCCCGCCCATCGTGAACATGGCGATGAAGCCCAGGGAGAAGAGGAGCGCGCTCGTGAAGCGGATGGTGCCGCCCCAGAGCGTGCTGATCCAGTTGAGGATCTTCACCCCGGTGGGCACCGCGATCAGCATGGTGGCGATGGAGAAGGCGGAGTCGGCGACCGGCCCCATACCCACCGAGAACATGTGGTGGGACCACACCCCGAAGCCGAAGAAGCCGATCATGATCCCGGAGTAGATGACCACCGGCGCGCCGAAGAGCGGCTTGCGCGCGAAGGTCGGGAGCACCTCGGAGACGATGCCCATGGCGGGCAGGATGAGGATGTAGACCTCGGGGTGGCCGAAGATCCAGAAGAGGTGCTGCCACAGGAGCGGGTCGGCCCCGGCGGCGGGCGCGTAGAAGAGGGTGCCGAAGAAGCGGTCGAACATCAGGAGGATCAGCGCCACCGTGATGGCGGGGAACGCCAGCACCACCAGGAACTGCACGACCAGCGACATCCAGACGAACACCGGCATGCGCATGAGGGTCATGCCCGGCGCGCGCATGTTGATGATGGTCACGATGAAGTTGAAGCCGGCGAGCATCGACGCGATGCCGAGGATCTGTAGGCCCAGCATCCAGAAGTCGATGTGGTGGCCGGGCGAGAACTGCCGCGTGGTGAGGGTGGCGTAGCCGAACCAGCCGCCGTCGGGGGCCGATCCGAAGAGGAAGCTCGAATTGATGAAGAGGCCGCCGGACAGGAAGATCCAGTACGAGAGCGCGTTGAGCCGCGGGAAGGCCACGTCACGCGCCCCGATCTGGAGCGGGAGCATGTAATTGAAGAACGCGGCGCTGAGCGGCATGATCGCGAGGAACACCATGGTGGTGCCGTGCATGGTGAACAGCTCGTTGAAGGTCTGCGCGCTCACGAGGTCGTTGTCGGGACGGGCGAGCTGGGCGCGCATGATCAGCGCCTCGATCCCGCCCATCAGGAAGAAGAGGAACGCGGTGACGCCGTAGAGGATCCCGATCCGCTTGTGGTCGACGGTCGTGATCCAGGACCAGACGCCCGTGGTGGCCGTCTTGGCCTTCGCGCCGGGCATGAACGCCGCCTGTGTCGCCATGGGGCTCCTCTACTTGAGGCTCTGGAGGTAGGCGGTGACCGCCTTGATCTGCTCGTCACGCAGCCCCAGGGTGGGCATGAGCGCTCCGGGCTTCACGTGCGCCGGGTTCTCGATCCACCGCGCGATGTTCTCCGGTGTGTTCTTCATGATCCCGGCGGCCATCGTGGTGCGGCTGCCGAAGTGGGTGAGGTTCGGCCCGAGCACGCCGGCGGACACGCCGTCGATGGTGTGGCAGCCCACGCACGCGGACTGGCTGAACACTTCCTTGCCCTTGACCGCGAGGTCATCCTTCGGCTCCACCGGCGCCGCCTGCTGCGCGGCCACCCACTTCTCCCATCCCGCCTTGTCGTGCACGAAGACCCGGAAGCGCATGTTGGCGTGCGACATCCCGCAGTACTCGGCGCACTGGCCGAGGTACTCGCCGGGGACCTCGGGGGTGAGGATGATGCGGTTGACCCGCGCCGGCACCACGTCGCGCTTGCCGCCGAGCTGCGGCACCCAGAACGAGTGGATGACGTCGGGCCCGTGGAGATAGAAGGCGACGGTCTGACCGACGGGCAAATGCAGCTCGTTCGCGGTGTGGATCTTGAGGGTGGGGTACTGGAAGTCCCACCACCACTGCTTCCCCGTGACGTCCACGTGGAGCGTGGTCGCGGCGGGCGCCTCCTGCGTCTTGAAGATGACCCGGATGGTGGGGATGCCAATGATCACGAGAATGGCCGCGAAGGCCACCGTCCACGAGATCTCGAGAGGCGTGTGGCCGTGCGTCTGCTTGGGAATGGCCGCGCCCGGCCGGTCGCGGTAGCGGAAGCACACGTAGAGGAGTACCCCCTCCACCGCGATGAAGATCACCAGCGTGGTCCACGAGATCAGCATGAAGATCTCGTGGGTCATCTTGCCGAAATCGGACTTCGGCTGCACCGTGCTCATCGGGGTGTCCCACTCCCAGCCGACGAGGCCACAGCCCGCGCCGAGGACGACCACGGCGAGGAGGAGCAGGGAGGCGGTGACGCGCGCGCGCTTGGTCATGTTCTCCCTTAGCGAGTGGGGTCCACGGGCGCCGTCGCCGCCGTGGTGGTGTTCACGACCGAGGAGGCCACCGCGGGCCGCCCGAGGTCGAAGACCGCCACCCAGCTGCGGGCGGCGAGGAAGAGGACGAGTACGACCGGAATGGCGCTCCACAGGACCTCGGTGGCGCGGCGTCGCCGCCCGGGCGACAGCGCGCGGCGGGAGCGGAGGACGAAGACGAGGGCGCCGGCCTGGAAGGCGAGAAACATGGTCAGCGCGAGCGCCAGCAACAGGTGCACTATCGTGGACACAACATCCTCGTTGAAGAGGGTTTCCTCGTTTCCGCCGGAGTGTACTCGATGGCTCCGGCAATGCCAAGTGGAATCTTTCACATGGCGCCGGAACGGCGCTCAGAACGACCACTCGGGGCGGCCGGCTCAGCCGGCGAGCTGGAGCAGGGTACGGAGCAGCACGTTCCCGCCGCGCTCGATCGCCCTCCAGTCGCTGGTCTCGTCGGGGCGATGGCTGCGCCCACCGCGCGAGGGGATGAAGAGCATGCCCGAGTCGGTGACCGACGCGAGGTTCTGCGCGTCGTGTCCGGCGCCAGAGGGCATCCGCCGGTACGCGAGCCCCAGCTCGCCGCACGCCGCCTCCACCGCCCGCATCACGCGGGGTGAGCAGCGGACGGGCTGGCTCTGCGAGATCGTCTCCACCTTCACCCGCAGGCCGCGACGCTTGCCCACCGCCCGCGCGAGGGCGCGGCACTGCTCGTCGAGGCGGGCGAGGATGCGCGCGTCGAGCGAGCGCATCTCGTGGAGCAGGGTGGCGCGCGCGGGGACGATGTTGGACACGCCGGGCGCGATCTCGATGCGGCCGAAGTTTGTCACGCTCTTGCCGGCGCCGCGCTTGACCACCAGCTCGCGCGCGGCGAGCGCGTACTCCGCGGCGCCCAGGAAGGCGTCCTTGCGCCATGCCATCGGCGTGGTACCCGCATGGTCCGCCTGGCCGACGAAGGTCACCCACGCCCGGCGATTGCCCACGATGCCCTGCACCGAGCCGATGGGGATGCGTGCCACTTCCAGGTGCGGGCCCTGCTCGATGTGCAGCTCGACGTACGCCTCGAGGGTCTTGGGATCGCACTTGGCCTTGGGCGCCTCGAGCGGGTCGAAGCCCGCGCGGCTCATCGCTTCGACCAAGGGCTCGCCATCCGCGGCTCGGAAATGGGGGATCTGGCGCGCGTCGATCTTGCCCGTGAAGGCCCGCGACCCGAACAGCCCCGCGTAGCGGCCCTCCTCGTCGCTCCACGCCACCATGGTGAGCGGCCGGCGCGTCCGCGTGCCGGCCTCGCGCAGGGTCTGCAGGCACTCGAGCCCGGCCATCACCCCGAGGGCGCCGTCCAGGGAGCCGCCCTGGGGCACGGTGTCGATATGCGAGCCCGTCATGACGGTGGGGCCGCCCTCTCCGAGCTTCCCGAAGGTGTTCCCGGCCTCGTCGACCCAGGTCGTGAGCCCGGCCTCCTTCATCCGCGCCAGCAGCCAGGCCCGCGCTTCCTCGTGGGCCGGACTCCAGCAGGAGCGGGTGATGCCCTGGCCGTCAGAATTGCGGCCGAACCGGGACAGCGTCTCGAGGTTCGCGCGCAGGCGGGGCAGGGAGATGGCGGGCGCCATGGCAGCGGAAAGTATACAAGAGGCCGACCGTCTTGACACCGTCTCCGCCGGGCCCGTATGATGGCGCTGAACCGTCGTTCAGTCACGTCTAAGCGCGCCCCAAACCCGCCGAAGCAGGAGGGTGTATGGACTTCACGCTGACCCCCGAGCAACAGTCCTTCCGGGACGAGGTTCGCTCGTGGCTCAAGAAGAACCTCCCCAAGGACTGGACCAGCCGGGTGCAGGCGGCCTCGGACGTGCCGCGCGAGGAGGCCTACGACTTCCTGCGGCAGTGGCAGCGGAAGATGTACGAGGCGGGCTTCGTGGGGCTCACGTGGCCGAAGGAGTCGGGGGGGCGCGGGCTCACCTTCATGGAGGAGATGATTCTCCAGGAAGAGATGGCGCTGGCGAAGGCGCCGCCGGTGCTGAACATCCTCGCCGTCGGCATGGCCGGTCCCACCATCAATGCCTACGGCACCGAAGAGCAGAAGAAGCGCTATCCGCCCAAGATGCTCTCGTGCGAGGAGATCTGGTGCCAGGGCTACTCCGAGCCCAACTCCGGGTCGGACCTCGCCGCGCTGCAGACCCGCGCGGTGAAGGACGGCGAGTACTACGTGATCAACGGGCAGAAGGTGTGGACCTCGCTGGCCCATATTGCCGATTGGATGATGCTGTTGGCGCGGACGGATCCCGACGCGCCCAAGCACAAGGGCATCACGTACTTCCTACTCGACATGCACGCGCCCGGCGTCACCGTGAAGCCGCTCAAGCAGATCACCGGCGACGCCGAGTTCAACGAGGTGTACTTCGACAACGTCCGCATCCACGAGTCCCAGATCCTGGGCGGGCTCAACAACGGCTGGGCGGTGGGCCTGACCACGCTCATGTACGAGCGGCTCGCGCTGGGCTTCGGGCTGCAAGTGCGGCTGCGCATCGCCCTCGATGGCCTCGTCGACCTCGCGCGGCGGTCGTCGAAGAACGGGACGCCGGCGACGAAGGATCCCGTCACCCGCCAGAAGCTCGCGCAGCTCTGGATCGACACCGAGGTGTTCAAGTACACGGGGGCGCGGGCCATCACCAGGCTCCTCAAGGGGGAGCTGCCCGGTCCCGAGGCCTCCACCGGCAAAATGATGTGGGTGGAAGGCCATCAGCGCCTGCAGGAGATGGCGATGGAGCTCGAGGGCCCCTACTCCCAGCTCACCAGGGGCAGCCGCTGGGCCGTCGAGAACGGGCTCTGGCAGTACGGCTTCCTCCGCTCCCGCGCCAACTCCATCGAGGGCGGCACCACCGAGATCCAGAAGAACATCATCGGCGAGCGTGTGCTCGGTCTCCCGAAAGGCTAGGCTCATGAACTTCGGCTTCAGCGACGAGCAGGAGCTTCTCCGCAGCACCGCCCGGAAGTTCTTCGAGAACGAATGCCCCTCGGAGACGGTGCGCCGTCTCATGGACACCCCGGAGGGCATGAGCCCCGAGCTCTGGGGGAAGCTCGCCGAGCAGGGATGGCTCGGCCTCATCTACCCCGAGACCTACGACGGCATGGGGCTCGGCTTCGTCGATCTCACCGTGCTCATGGAGGAGATGGGGCGCGCGGTGGTGCCGGGCCCGTACGTCTCCACCGTGCTCCTGGGCGGCCTCGCGATCCTCGAGGCGGGGAACGAGGCGCAGAAGAAGGAGTGGCTGCCGAAGATCGCGGCGGGCAGCAAGCGCGCGACGCTCGGGTGGATGGAGCCGTCGGCCGTGCTCGGCCCGGCCGGCGTCACCCTGACCGCGAAGGCGGCCAGCGGCGGCCACACGCTGTCGGGGACCAAGCTCTTCGTGCCCGATGCCCACACCGCCGACGCCATCGTGGTGGCGGCGCGCACCGGCGGCGGCGCCGGCGAGGACGGCGTGAGCCTCTTCCTCGTGCCCCGCACCGCGCGCGGCGTCGAGGTGAAGCTTCTCCCGACCATGGACCAGACGCGGAAGCTCTGCGAGGTCACCCTCACGGACGTCACCCTCGGCCCCGAGGCGCTGCTCGGCGCGCCGGGCCTCGGCTGGAAGCCGCTCGAGCGTGTGCTCGAGCGCGCCTGCGTGGCGCTCTGCGCGGAGATGTGCGGCGGGGCCCAGAAGGTCCTCGACATGACGGTGGAGTACGCCAAGATCCGCCAGGCCTTCGGCAAGCCCATCGGCTCGTACCAAGGCGTGAAGCACAAGGCGGCCGACATGCTGGTGGACGTCGAGAACAGCAAGTCGATCACGTACTACGCGGCGTGGGCCATGGACGAGGGCTCATCCGAGGGGCCGCTGGCCGTCAGCATGGCCAAGGCCTACGTCTCCGATGCGTACCGCAAGGTGTCCGCCGCGGGCATCCAGCTCCACGGCGGCATCGGTTTCACCTGGGAGCACGATCTGCACCTCTACTTCAAGCGGGCGAAGGGGTCTGAGTTCACTTTCGGCGACGCCACCTACCATCGGGAGCGCGTGGCCCAGCTCGTCAACCTCTAGCGCCCTCGATGCTCGAGGCGGTCCGGCGAACCGTCAGCCGCTGGATCCAACGCGGGAGTGCCCGCGAGGCGCTCGCCGCGGATCATCCGCTCTTCGCCGATCACGAGGAGATCCGCGACATCGCCCGCCAGCTCGGCCGCTCCAAGGTCGAGCTGGACCGCACCGTGCTCACCCTGCGGAGCTGGGCGCGCGATCTCAACCGCCGCCTGGACGAGTCGCCCGAGAGCGTCGGCCGCTCGGTGGACCTGCGGACGCTCGGTGAGACGGTGGGGGGCCTCACCCACAACTTCAACAACTCGCTGGCCGCCATCCTCGCCTACACCGAGCTGCTCCTGAGGGAAGTTCAGACGGAGACGGCGCAGCGCCGCCTCACGGTGATCCGCGACGTGGCGATGGAGGCCTCGGCGTCCGTCCGGCGCTTCCAGGAGTTCGTCTCCCGCGAGCCGCAGGTGGCCTTCGGCCCGGTGGGCCTGCCCGCGGTGGTGGCGGAGGCGCTCGAGATGACGGCGCCCCGCTGGCGCGACGAGGCGCAGCGCCGGGGGGTGGTCATCGCGATCCACCAGGAGCTGGGCTCCATCCCGCCCGTCGAGGGCAACGGCTTCGAGCTGCGGGACGCCCTCGTGCATCTCATCCTCAACGCGGTGCAGGCGATGGCCCGCGGCGGCACCCTCACGATCCGCGCGGCGAGCGAGGAGTCGGGCTGGGTTGCCCTCGAGGTCTCGGACACGGGCGTGGGCATGCCGGAGCAGCTCCGCCGGACCCTCGCCGACTCCGCGTCGCGGCTGCGTGGGCGCGCGGGGGGACGCGGGCTCGGCGAGGTCGTGGACATCGTGGAGCGCCACGGCGGCAGCATCCAGATCGACAGCCACGAGGGCGAGGGGACCACGGTCCGGCTGCGGCTGCACGCCAGCCGCTTCCAGATCATCCCGCCGTCAGAGGAGCTGCCCTCGCCCGTGCAGCCCGAGCGGGCGGCGCACGTGCTCCTCGTGGACGACGACCAGCGCCTGCTCACCGTGCTCACCGACGTGCTGCGCTCGGGCGGCCATCAGGTGACGACGGCGGGCGACGGCGGCGAGGCGCTCGAGATCTTCGACCCCGAGCAGCACGATGTGGTCATCACCGATCTGGGCATGCCGCGCGTGAACGGCTGGCAGGTGGCCGAGCAGGTGAAGCTGCGCGCGCCGGCCACGCGCGTGTTCGTCCTCACCGGCTGGGGCGAGGGCGTCACCGCTCCGGAGGCCAGCAAGTACGTGGACCAGGTGCTGGCCAAGCCCATCTCCGCCGACGCTATCCTCGAGCAGCTGGCGGGCGGCCACGGGAGCCGGCCCGCGTGAGCTCGGCGCCGGCTGCGGATCCCGCGCGGCCCGCGGCCCCGCGGCCGGCGGCGTCCGTGCTCCTCGTCCGTCCGGGCGCGGCGGCGCCGATCGAGGTCTACATGATTCGCCGCCAGCAGAGCATGCGCTTCCTCGGCGGCTTCTACGCCTTCCCCGGCGGCAAGGTGGATCCCGCGGATGCCGACCCGCCACTCCTCGCGCGCTGCCGCGGGCTCGCCGCCGACGCGGTCGAGCGGATCTTTCCCGGCAAGGAGGGTACGCCCGCGCTCGCCTACTGGGTCACCGCCGCGCGCGAGCTCCTGGAGGAGACCGGCCTCCTCCTGGCGACGGATCGCGACGGCCGCGCCATCTCGGCCGCGGATCCCGCCGTCGCCGCCCTCGTAGCGGGCATGCGGCAGTCGCTGGTGGCGGAGTCGGGCCGGCTGCTCGATCTCCTCGCCGCCGTCGACTGGTATCTCGACGTCGCGCCGCTCCGCTACCTCTCGCACTTCATCACGCCGCCGTCGAGCCCCATCCGCTTCACCGCCCGCTTCTTCCTGGCGCCGCTACCCGACGGCCAGGCGCCGCGCCTCTTCACCGAGGAGACGTCGGAGGGGCTCTGGATCACGCCCACCGAGGGCGTCAAGCGCTACGAGACCGGCGACATGCCCATGGCCGAGCCCGCCGAATCCGGCCTGCGCTACCTCGCCGGCTTCCCCAGTCTCGACGCGCTGTGGGCGGCGCACGCGGACGGGCGCCACAAGTTCCACGGCATCCAGGACCGCATCGTCGCCGCCGGCGTGGCCGTGCAGCGGCCGCGCGGCGCGCCGCGTCCGCGGTAAGCTCGGGTCCTGATGGGCAACGCGACTGTCCGCCTGTTAGACGACGCTTTGCGTGAGGGGCATGGGGCCCGCGCGGCCCTGCGCACGTCCACGGGCGAGGTGAGCTATGCGGCGCTGCTCGCCGTGGTCGAGCGCGCGGCCGCGGGCTTGCGCGCACGCGGCGTGGGCCGCGAGGACCGCGTGGCCCTCCTGCTGCCCGATGGGCTCGCGTGGGCGGCGACCTTCCTGGGCGCGCTCCGGATCGGCGCGGTGGCCATGCCGCTGAATACGCGGCTGCCCGGCGCGGGCCTCTCCACCCTCTTCGCCGACGCGCGGCCGCGCGTGCTCGTGGCCGACCCGGCGCTGCTCGCGGGCGTGGTCGACACCGTCGGCGCCGCGGGAATTCCCCACGTGCTGCCCTTCGAGGCGCTGCTGGCGCCCGAGGGCGCGAAAGCCGCGCCGGAGCCGGTCGGTCCCGACGCCATGGCGGTGTGGATCTATACCTCGGGCACCACGGGCACGCCGAAGGCCGCGATGCACGTGCACCGCACCATGGTCGCGGGAGGTCACTACGCCGACAGCATCGTGGGTCTCCGTGCGGAGGACCGGATCCTCGCGACCTCGCGACTTTTCTTCGCCTATGCGCTCGGCAACGCGCTCCTGAACCCGCTGCTCGCGCGCGCCACCGCCTGCCTCGTGGAGGAATGGCCGACCGTGGACTCCCTCGGCGCGCTGCTCCGCGAGCACCGCCCCACGCTGCTTTTCTCGGTGCCGACGTTCTACGCGCGCGTGCTCGCCGGGGACCTCGCCGCCGACGCGCTCGGCTCGGTGCGCGTGTGCGTGTCGGCCGGCGAGCGCTTGCCCGCCGAGGTGTACCGGGCCTGGCGCGAGCGCTTCGGGCTGGAGATCCTGGACGGGATCGGCGCCACCGAGACCATCTTCATGGTGCTGTCGAGCCGCGCGGGCGCGAGCCGTCCCGGCACCACCGGCGGGCCCGTGCCGGGCAGCGAGGCGCGCCTTCTCGATGAGGAAGGGCGGCCCGTCGCGCCGGGACAGCAGGGCGTGCTGTGGGTGAGGACGCCCTCGGTCGCGGCGGGGTACTGGGGGCGGCCCGACGACACGCGACGCGCCTTCGACGGCGAGTGGTTCCGCTTCGGCGACGTCTACTACGTGGATACCGACGGCCACTGGGTGCACTGCGGACGCCAGGACGACCTCTTCAAGGTGGCGGGCCAGTGGGTGATCCCCGCCGACGTGGAAGCGGTCGCGCTGCGGCATCCCGACATCCTCGAGGCCGGGCTCATCGGCGCCGAGGAGGGCTCGGGGCTGATCAAGCCGTTTCTCTTCGTGGTGCCGCGACCCGAGGCTGGGGACGTCGCGCGGCTGACCGCCGAGCTGGGCGAGCGCCTGGCCCGCGACGTGCCGACCTACGCGCGGCCCCGCGAGGTGCGTGTGGTCGCGGAGCTCCCGCGCACGACCACCGGGAAGCTACAGCGGCACAAGCTGCGCGAGCTCCTCGTGTTTGGCGAGCTGCAGCCATAGGCGAGGCGAGCGGAACGACAATCTGAAATGACCGCCAAACATCGCTGGACGACGCGGGTGCGCTGGAGCGAGGTCGATCCGGCGGGCATCGTCTTCTACCCGCGCTTCTTCGAGTGGTTCGACCTCGCCACCGAATCCCTGTTCGAGTCGCGCGGCCAGCCGTGGCCGATCATCTTCCCGCTCTACGACATCGTGGGCGTGCCGATCGCCGAGTCGGGGGCGAAGTTCACCGCGCCCGTCCGCTACGGGGACGAGGTCTCCATCGACAGCGTGGTGGCCCAGGTGGAGGAAAAGACGTTTCGCGTGGAGCACGAGGTGAAGGTCGGCGACATCGTCTGCGCGCGGGGCTTCGAGCTGCGCGCGTGGGTGGGCCGGCCCGCGCAGCCGGGCGACCGGCTCCGCGCGCGCGCCATCCCCGAGGAGATCGTCAAGATGCTGAAGGATGGCGTGGAGAACGGATGAAACGCCCGCAGATCGACGCGATCGCGTGGATCCCGGAGTAAGGAGGCGCCCATGGGCTCCCTCGCTGGAGTGTTCCTGTCGGTGCACACGCCGCGCTACTGCACGCTCGAGGCCGCCTTCGAGGGCCGCCTCGCCTCCGAGGCGTTCCGCCCCGTGCGCGACGGCCTCGTCGCCCAGGGGCAGGACGTCGCGGAGGCGCGGCTCGACGTCATCGCGGTCAACTCCTGCCATCTCATCACCACGTTCCCCACCGTGATCGACGGGACGCCGCGGCATCAGGGCGTGCTCACCGCCCAGGAGGCGCCGGAGATCATCCACGGGGTGCCCTACGACTATCCGGGCGACTACGCCTTCGCCTCGACGCTGGCCGCGCGGGGCAAGGCCGAGGGGCGGCAGACCGTCCTCGCCAACGACGTGCACTACCCGCTCGACTACGGCACCGTGATGCCGATGGTGTGCTATCTGGACCGCGCCCAGCGCCTGCCCCTGGTGCCGATCTCGGTCTGCCTGGCCGCGAACCTCGACGAGTGCTTCGCGTGGGGTCGCACGCTGGCCCGCGTGGCGCGCGAGGGCGCCCAGCGAGTGGGCTTCGTGGCGAGCGGGAGCGTCTCGCACAAGCTCGTGCGTGGGCCGGACAAGGGGCCCCTGCCCGCGGAGGAGGCGCTCGACCACGAGTTCGCGCGGCTCCTCGCCGGCGGGGACTACGAGAAGCTGTGGAGCTGGCTGCCCGGGTACGTCACGAGCGTGGAAGCCGAGATGGGCGGCCGGCACCTCGCCATGATGGTGGGGGCCCTCGTCGAGTCCGGGGCCCGCTTCGAGACCCGGGTGCGCGCCTACGGCCCGTCGTCCGGCTCGGGCAACTACGTGATTTCGCTCCTCGCGGCGGCGTAAGCGCGGGGAGCCGCCGACCTTCGTCGCCAGTTTGTCTTGGTGTACCATCGGGTGGCTCATCGGTGGCCCATGACACCTTTTCAGACATGCATAGGGGGAGGCGCAACGTCATGACGGATCTCAGCAGGCGGACATTCCTCGGCGCCGCGGGCACGATGGCGGCCGGCGCGGCGGTCGGGCCATGGGTGCGTCGGGCGCACGCGCAGGGCGCGCCCCTCAAGATCGGCCTCGTGCTGCCGTACAGCGGCGTCTACGCCGTGCTCGGCGAGAGCATCACGCAGGCGATGGAGCTGGTCTTCGCGCGCGAGAACTGGACGGTGGCTGGCCGCAAGATCGAGATGATCAAGGAAGACGACGAGATGCAGCCGCCGGTGGGCATCCGCAAGACGGAGAAGCTCATCGACTCGGACAAGGTCGACATCCTGACCGGCCCCGTGCACTCCGGCATCCTCATGGGGATGCGCGACAAGGTACACAATAGCAAGACCATCCTGATCGTCTCCAACGCCGGCGCCGACGCGATCAGCCGCGAGCGCTGCTCGAAGTGGATCTTCCGCACCTCGTTCTCGAACTGGCAGCCGAATCAACCGATGGGCGCGTGGGTGGCGAAGAACGTCAGCAAGGACGTGTTCATCATGGCGCCCAACTACCAGGCCGGGAAGGATCAGCTCGGCGCCTTCAAGGAGACGTTCGTCCCCGCCGGCGGTAAGCTCGTCGGCGAGGACTATCCCAAGCTCGGCGAGACCGACTACGCCCCGTATCTCACCAAGGTGCGGCAGTCCGGCGCCAAGGCGGTCTACGCGTTCTTCTCCGGCACCGACGCGGTCAACTTCGTGAAGCAGTACGATCAGTTCGGCCTCAAGCAGACGATCAAGCTGACCGGCGCGGGCTTTCTCACGGAGCCGGACGTGCTGCCGGCGCAGGGCCGTTCCGCCCTGGGCGTGATCACCGGCCACTTCTACACGCCGCTGCTCGAGAACCCCACCAACCAGCAGTTCGTGAAGGACTTCCGCGCCAAATTCGGTGGCAAGATGCCCGACGGCTTCGCCTGTCAGGGCTACGATACCGCCGAGGTCATCGTGCGCGCGGTCAAGGCGGTGGGCGGCAACACGCAGGACAAGGACAAGCTGGTCGCGGCCATCGAGGCGACCACGTTCGAGAGCCCGCGCGGCACGTTCCGCTTCGATCCGAAGTCGCACAACGTGATCCAGCCCTTCATCTATATTCGCGAGGTGAAGGAAGTGGCGGGCGGCCTCAACAACGTCCCGTTCGACAAGGTCGCCAACGTGGCGGACCCCGGTACCGGGTGCACGCTTCCAGCCTGATCGCGATCGTCGTCTCCGCGGGGGTCGGGCGGTCACGCCCGGCCCCCGCGCTGCGCTAGCCCGATGTTCGGCCCCGACCTCTTCGCGCAGGCGTTGAACGGGCTCGCCTATGGCATGCTGCTCTTCCTGCTCTCCGTCGGGCTCACGCTGATCTTCGGGATGCTCGACGTCGTGAACCTCGCGCATGGGTCGTACTACATGCTGGGCGCCTATGCCGGGCTGGCTCTCGTCGCCGCGACGGGGAATTTCTGGCTGGCGCTCCTCGCCGCACCGCTGGTGGTGGCGGTGGTCGGCGCGGCGGTGGAGCGCTCCTGTCTCCGCCCGCTCTACCGGCGCGGGCCGCTGGACCAGGTGCTGCTGACCTTCGGGCTGATCTACGTGTTCGAGGACCTCGTGAAGTACATCTGGGGCGGCCGCATCCGCTCCATCCCCGGGCCCGAGCTCTTCTCGGGCTCGGTCAGTTTCTGGGGCGCGGTGATCCCGTCCTACCGGCTCTTCGTCATCGGCTTCGGCCTCGTGATGGCGCTGGGGCTCTGGCTCCTCATCGAGCGCACGCGGCTGGGCGCCATCATTCGCGCCGGCGTGTTCGACGCCGAGATGTCCGCGGGCATGGGCATCAACGTCTCGGGCGTGTTCACGCTGGTCTTCGCCTTCGGAGCCGGCCTCGCCGGCCTCTCCGGCGTGATTGCCGGGCCCATCCAGTCCGCCTATCCGCCCATGGGGGCGAGCATCCTCATCCCCGCGCTCATCGTGGTCGCGGTGGGCGGGCTCGGCAGCCTCAAGGGGTCGCTGGCGGGGAGCCTCCTCATCGGCCAGGCGGAGACCTTCGGCAAGGCCTGGCTGCCCGGCGCCTCGATGCTGATCATCTACGTGGTGATGGCGCTGATCCTGCTCTTCCGGCCCCAGGGCCTGTTCGGCCGGGCGCTCAAGTGATCGCGCGCGCCGCCGGGCTCGCGGTGATGGTGGCGGTGGTTGCCGCCTTCCCCCTCTTCATGGGCCCGTACCCGGTGAAGCTCCTCCAGGAGATCCTGATCTTCGGCATCTTCGCGATGAGTCTCGACCTCCTCATGGGCTACACGGGCATGGTGTCGTTCGGACACTCCGCGTTCTTCGGGATCGGCGCCTACGTGGCCGCGCTCACGCTCGGGAAGTGGCCGGGGCTCACCAGCGCGCTGCTCCTGCCCGCGGCGGCCGCCGCGCTGGGCGCGCTCGTCATCGGCTTCTTCTCGATCCGCGTGAGCGGCGTGTACTTCATCATGCTCACGCTCGCCTTCTCGCAGATGTTCCACGCAGTGGCCTTCCAGAACGCGTTCCTCGGGGCGGAGGACGGGCTCGTGGGCGTGCCGCGGCCGCCCGTGTTCGGGCTCTCCATCGGGAGCCTCGGCCGCTTCCACGCCTACCTGCTGGTGATCGTGGGGCTCCTCGTGCTCTTCCTCTGGCGCGTGACCCGCTCGCCGTTCGGGCGCGTGCTGCGCGGCATCCACGAGAACGAGGCGCGCATGCAGGCGGTGGGCTATCCGGTGCGCCGCTACAAGCTCGCCGCCTTCGTCATCGCGGGCACGGTGGCGGGCATCGCGGGCGCCCTCTACGCCCAGTTCCAGGGCTCGGTATCGCCCGACGCCTTCTTCTGGACCACGTCGGGCCAGGCGCTCCTCATGGTGATCATCGGCGGCACCGGCACCCTCGGCGGCGCCATGCTCGGCGCGGCCGCCTTCATCCTGCTCCAGAGCCTGGTCTCCTCCTATACCGAGCGCTGGATGCTCATCCTCGGCCTCACCTTCGTCCTGCTCGTGCTGTTCGCGCCCGGCGGCATCGTGGGCACGCTGCGCGGGCGCGTGGGACTTCGCGTGTGAGCGAGGCGCCGCTCCTCGCCCTCGACCGCCTGTCGCGTCACTTCGGCGCGCTCGCCGCGGTGAACGGCGTCACGCTGGCGATCGCCCCGCGCGAGCGGCGGGCCATCATCGGGCCCAACGGCGCGGGCAAGACCACGCTGTTCAACCTGATCACCGGCCACCTGGCGCCCAGCGCTGGGCGCGTGCTGCTGGGCGGCGAGGCGGTGGGCGGCCTCGCGCCGCACGCCATCGCCCGGCGCGGCCTCTCGCGGTCGTTCCAGCGCAACAACCTGTTCCCGCGATTGAAAGTGCTGGAGAATTTGCGCTTGGCGGCCGCCGCGGATGGGAAGGGGAGCTGGAGCCTGCTCGGCGGCGCGAGCCGGCTCGGCCCCTCGCTGGCCCGCGCGCGCGAGACGGCGGACGCGGTGGGCCTGGCCGGGCGCCTGGAGGTGGCGGCCGGCGCCCTGTCCTACGGTGAGCAGCGGCAGCTCGAGGTGGGGCTGGCCCTGGCCACGCGCCCGCGTATCCTGCTCCTCGACGAGCCCACCGCGGGCATGTCGCCGGAGGAGACGGCGCGGATGACGCGCATGCTCGAGGGGCTCCCGCGCGAGGTCACGCTGCTCATCATCGAGCACGACATGGACGTGGTGGGCTCCCTCGCCGACCGCGTGACGGTGCTGCACTACGGCGAGGTGCTCACCGAGGGCTCCTTCGACCACGTGAAGGCCGATCCCCGCGTCTACGAGATCTATCTGGGCTCGGCATGAGCGCGCTCCTCGAGGTCGCGGACATCCAGACCTACTACGGCGAGAGCCACGTGCTCCACGGCGTGTCGCTGCGCGTGGAGCCCGGCGAGGCGGTGGCGCTGCTCGGCCGCAACGGGGCCGGGAAGACCACGGTGATCCGCAGCATCGTGGGCTTCACGCCGCCACGGGAGGGCCGCATCCTGCTCGAGGGCCAGCCCATCCAGGCGCTGTCGCCCCACCGGATCGCGCGGCGCGGGATCGCGCTGGTACCGCAGGGCCGGCGCATCTTCGCGCCGCTCAGCGTGCGCGAGAACCTCCTGATCGGCGCGCGGGCGTCGGGCTGGACGATCGACCGCGTGTTCGCGCTGTTCCCGCGCCTGCGCGAGCGCGCCGAGCAGGCCGGCGGTACACTGTCGGGCGGCGAGCAGCAGATGCTGGCGATCGGCCGCGCGCTCCTGACCAACGGGCGGCTGCTCCTCCTCGACGAGCCGTCGGAGGGCCTGGCGCCCATCGTCGTGCGGGAGATCGGGCAGATCGTGCGGCGGCTCAAGGACGAGCGGCTGTCGATCCTGCTCGTGGAGCAGAACTATCACCTGGCCCTCCGGGTCGCGGACCGGGTGTACGTGATGAACAAGGGGCAGATCGTGTACGAGGGAACCCCGGCCGGCCTCGAGGCGGCCGAGGACGTGAAGCGGCGCTATCTCGGCGTGGCCTGAGCCGGCAAGAGAGGAAGACGCGCGATGCCCTGGATCGATCCGAATTTTCCCAAGTCGGCCACGCCCGCGGACTGGGTGGGGCGCGTGCTCGGGCTGAACCCCGGCATGATGACGGGGCCCGGCACAAACACCTATCTCGTGGGGGACCGCGCGCCCATCCTCATCGATACCGGCGCGGGCGTGCCCGGCTGGATGCCGCTGCTCGAGACCTACATGGCCGAGCGGGGCTGGCGCGCGCCCGCGCGCGTGCTCATCACGCACCGGCACAAGGATCACCTCGGCGGGGTGAAGGATCTGCTCCAGCAATATCCCGGGACGCCGGTGTCCAAGATGATACACAAGGATACGGACCTGCCTGCCGGCATCTCCGACCTTCGCGACGGGCAGGCGGTCAAGGGCGACGGGGTGACCCTCGTGCCCGTTCACACGCCCGGGCACGCCTCCGACCATCTCTGCTACTTCGTGCCGGAGACGAAGTCGCTCTTCACCGGCGACCTCGTGCTGGGCGGCTCCACCACCGTCATTCCCGACGAGGACGGCGACCTCACCCAGTACATGGACTCCCTTCGCCGTATCCTGCGCCTGGACGTCGCCACCATCTACCCGGCGCACGGGCCGGTAATCGAGAACGCGAAGGCGCTGATCAAGGAGTACATCGCGCATCGGCTGGAGCGAGAGAAGCAGATCCTCGCCGCAGTGGGGGACGGGAAGAAGACCATCCCCGAGATGGTGAAGGTGATCTACGTGGGCGTGCCGGAGGCTCTACACGGCTACGCGGGGCAGTCGGTGCACTCGCATCTCAAGAAGCTCAAGGCGGAGAAGCGGGTGCAGGAAGAGACGGTGAGCGGCCAGCCGTCGCGGTGGACGCTGACCTAGCGAGCCAGCCCAGCGTCCACCGCCTGCCCTCCGGCGCCGAGTGCTTACTTGAGCTTCAGCTCCTCGGCCGGGCCCGCGTAGGGGAAGCCCTGGATGAGGCCCAGGGTGCTCTCCGCCACGCGCGAGCCCACCGCGCAGAGGAAGCCCTGCTGAAAGATGGGTGCGGCCAGCACCTGGTCGTGAACGATCTGCTGGATCTGGTGAAGCTGCGCTTCCCGGCGCTTGCGATCCGTCTCCCGGGCCTGGCTCTGGAACAGCTCGTCGATCTGGGGTAGCGAGCCGTAGGCATAGAAGCCGGCCTTGGTGAAGAAGGGCTCGATCCGGGCGGCGGCGTTGCCCGCGGCGCCGGTGGCGCCGACGAGGAGGCCCCGGAGCTTCTTCTCGCGCCACGACGTCAGGAAGGTGGCGCGCTCCATCGTGCGCACGCGGCTCTTGATGCCGATGGCCTGGAGCATGCCCGACACCGTCTCACCCAGCGTGGTGTAGGGGGGCAGCGGCGTGATGTCGCCGGCGTCGAAGCCGTTGGCATGGCCGGCCTCGGCGAGGAGCTGCTTGGCGCGCTTGGGATCGAAGGGCGTGGCCTCGAACTTCATGGCGAAGTCGAACTCCGGCGGCACGAACGCGCTCGTCACCTTGCCCAGCCCCAGCATCTCCGCCTGGTTGATGGCGGCGCGGTCGATGGCAAGGCTCGCCGCCTGGCGCACGCGCTTGTCGTGCCACGGTGACTTCGGGTCCCACTGGTCCAGGAAGTCCAGCCAGTACACGCCGTAGAGCAGCGGCGCCTGGATGCGGATGCCGGGCGAGCGCTTGAGGTCCTCCGCCACCGGCCCCCCGAAGAGGAAGGCCATGTCCACCTCGCCCGACTTCACCGCGGCGGCGCGCGTGGTCTCATCCGGAATCGACCGCATGACCACGCGCTTCACCGACGGGGCCTTGCGCCAGTAGTCGGGGAAGGCCTCGGTGACCAGCTCGATGCCCGGGTTGAACGAGATGATCTTGTAGGGACCCGCGCCCACCGGCGCCTTCTTGTAGGCTTCCTCGCCCACTTTCTCGATGTACTTCTTCGGCACGATCCAGGACGCGCCGGTGGCGGAGGTGCCGTAGAACGCCATGAAGTCCGGCCACGGCTCCTTGAGGACGATGCGCACCCGGTTCGGTGCGGGCGTCTGGATCTCCTTCACCTTCTCCTTGAGGAGGCCGGCGCTGGCGCCCTTGTAGCGCTCGAACGTGAACTTCACGTCCTCGGCGGTGACGGGATCGCCATTGTGGAACTTCGCATTCTTTCGGATCACGAATTCGTAGGTGACGCCGTCCTTGGCCAGCGACCACGACTCGGCCAGGCTGGGCGTCATGATGCCGCCCGGCATGGGCTTCACGAGCGCGTCGTGGATCAGGTACAGGACCATGAAGGGTGTGATCAGCGCCTCGGTCTCGCCGGGGTCCAGCCAGCGGGAGACCAGGGTGACGTGCACGCCGATGGCGAGGGTGCCGTCGGGCGGCGCGGCGTACGCCGTGACCGCTCCGCCGAGGAGCGCCACGACGAGAAGGATGACAATGGTGGTCCGGACACGCATCGGTCACCTCCGGGTGAATGGGCCGGGTGAAGGAGCGAAACGAGCCGATGAAGGGTCCCGCAGACCCTACCACGACTGCCGCCTCCTCGCGCGCGCGTGTTACGCTCGCGGCACGCGATGGCGTGAAAGGAGTCCGCATGCCGGTGCCCACGCCGGGCCCCGAGGACGTGCTGATCCGCGTGCGCGCCTGCGGTATCTGCGGCACCGATCTCGCCGTGGACGCGACCGTCGATGAGTTCAAGGTGAGCGATCGGGTGGTGGTCGAGGCCCACATGGGCTGCCGGCGGTGCGAGAACTGCATCCGCGGGCTCTACACGGCGTGGTCGCGCCGCTGGCCGGCGCGTTCCGCCGCCGCAGCAAGGCGCCGGCGTGACCTGCTGCAGGCCGGCTAGGTCAGTCCGCCGTCCACCGCGATGACCTGGCCCGTGATATAGCTCGCTTCGTCGGACGCGAGGAACGCCACCACATTGGCGACTTCCTCGACCGACCCGATCCGGCCGAGCGCGGTGAGCCGCACGAGGGCGTCCTTGACCTCCTGGGGCAGCCCGGCGGTCAGATCGGTGGGGATGAGGCCCGGCGAGACCGCATTGACCGCGATGTTCCGGCCGCCATACTCTTTCGCCATCGCCTTGGTGAAGCCGACGATGCCGGCCTTCGCCGCGGCGTAGTTGGTCTGGCCGGGGATGCCGATCAGCCCGCCCATCGACGTCATGTTGACGATGCGCCCGTAGCGCTGCCCGATCATCTGACGCACCGCCGCCCGGCAGCAGTTAAACACGCTCTTGAGGTTCTGCTGGATGATGGCGTCGAAGTCGTCTTCCTTCATGGTGGCGAGCAGGGCATCGCGCGTCGTCCCCGCGTTGTTGACCAGGATATCCAGACGCCCATAGGTGCTCATAGTCGCGCCGACGACCTGCTGCGCCACGGTGAACTGGCTCACGTCGCCCTGGATGGCGCTGGCGTCGCCGCCGCTCGACTTGATTTCGCGCACCACCTCGTCGGCCGCGCTCGCGCGCATGTGGTAGTTCACCGCGACCCGCGCGCCGAGCAAGGCCAGCTTGATGGCGCACGCGCGGCCGATGCCACGCGATGCGCCCGTCACGAGTCCGACCTTGCCGTTGAGATTCATCGTCGCCGTGTCCCTCGAGACCGTGTCCGGGCCTTCCCCACTGGTATAGTATCGTGGTCGGAACCCCACCATGACGGACAGATCCCTCGCGGCGTCACTCACCCGCACCGACACGAGTGGCCGCGCCATCCCGCGCTGGCATTCGCACGCGTACAATCGCGCCGAGCTCTACCGAATCGCCGCCTCGATGGGCTGGCTGCCCCGTCCCGCCCGGCTCGGGCTCGCGCGGGCGGTTGGAAGGGCCGCGCGGCGGCTCTTCCCGGCCGAGTGTGCCGTCATCCGCGACACCCTCGACGTGATGACGGGGGCGACGGGCGCGCGGTTGGACGCGCTGACCGTCGGCGTCTTCCGCGATTTCGCCATGTGCTTCAGCGACCTCGTCACCACCAACCGTCAGCCTCCGGCGCGGCTGAGCGCGCACGTGAGCCGGGCGCGCAGCACCGAGCGGCTCGACGAGCTCAAGGGCGGCATGATCTCGCTGACTGCGCATGTCGGCAACTGGGAAATGGCCGGCCGCCTCCTCGCCCTCCGCTCGGCGCGAGCGACCCACGTGGTGGTGGCCCCGGAGGAACTCCAGGCGCTCGAGCGCTGGGTGCGCCGCGATGGCGATGGCGTACGGTTCGTACCTCGCACGGCGCCGACCGTCTCGCTCCAGCTGGTCGCGGCGCTTCGGCGGGGTGAGGTGGTCGCGGTGCAGGGGGACCGTGCCCTGGGTACCCGTGGGGATGCCCTCGTGCCGTTCTTCGGGCGCCCGGCGCCATTTCCCCTGGGACCGTTCATCTTGGCGCGCGCCCTCCGGGTTCCGCTCGCTCCCGCGTTCTGCATGATGGGTCCCGACTATCGCTACACGGTCACCATGCCGGAGCCGCTCACCGTCCGCGCGGGAGGCGAAGAGGACGCCCTCCGCGCCTGGGTGGAGCTTCTCGAGGAGACCGTGCGGCTGCACCCGACGCAGTGGTTCAACTTCTTCGACATCTGGAATCCTCTCCGTGACTGACCAACGGGACCTTTCGTGAAGCCCCAAGAGATTCTGGACGCAATCAAGGCCCTCCTGGTGGAGCGGTTGAAGTTCGACCCCACCCGGGCCGCCGCGGTCACCTTCGACACTGCCTTGCCCAAGGGGATCGAGGAATCGCTGGGGCTGGACTCGCTGGACTTCATCGAGCTGGCGATGGGGATCGAGGAGCGGTGTGGCGTCATGATCGACGATCAAGAAGACCTGGCGCCCCATTTCAAGTCGGTTGGCGCTCTCGTCGACTTCATCAACTCACGACAGATCGGAACGTGACATGGGCCCTTCCGCGATCGCACTCACCGAGACAGCCGCCCTCGCCGCGGGGCTTCAGCAGGCCCTTCCCGCCTCGCTGCGTCCCCTCTTCGACGGCGCGTTCCTCCGCTCCTGGGACCTCTACGACGAGTTCGTCTACCGGCTCGCGCTCGGTGTCTTCCAGCGCGCCGGGCTGGAGGCCGTCACGCGCGAGACCGGCACCAGCGCGGAGATCGCGTCCCGCGCAGGCTTCGACCCCAAGCACGCCCTCGTCCCGCTCGAGTGGATTCTCCATCAGCTCGCCGCGCGGCAGCTTCTCGAGGAGATGACCGACGCCGCCGGGGCCCGGTGGCGGCGGAGTCGCGAGCCGCTCCCCGCCCTCGATCCCGACCCGATCCGCGAGGCGCAGGCCGAGCTCGATCGATCGTGGCTTCCCTCCTACACTCTCGCGGAGACGGTGGCGCGAGACTACGTGCGCTTCCTGCGCGGCGAGATCAGCGGCGAGGCCGTCCTCTTCTCCCCCGCGCGATTCCGCCTGTGGATCGACTACTTCTCCAATGCCCACGGTCTCTACTCCGTGAACAACCGTCTCGCCGCCATCGCCGTCGAGGAGTGGCTACCCTCGTCCGCGCCGGCGATCCTGGAGCTGGGGGGCGGGCTGGCGAGCGCCGCCTGTGCGGTCCTCGAGCGGCTCGAAGAAGGGGGCCGTCTCCCCGCGATCCGGGAGTATCGCTTCACGGAGCTCGTCCCCGCGTTTCTCCGGCGCGGGCAGCAGACGCTGCAGTCGCGGTTCCCCCGTCTGCCCGCGCTCCAGTTCGCGCTCCTGGACATGGACCGTGGGTTCGAGGGGCAGGGAGTGGCGCCGGGCAGTCAGTCCGTCGTCTTCGCCGTCAACACGCTCCATGTAGCGCATGATCTCGCGTTCACGCTCGGCGAGATCCTCCGCGTGCTCGAACCAGGCGGGCGCCTCATCATGTCCGAGTGCGTCCGAATCTTGCCCGGGCAGCCGCTCACTCCGGAGTTCATCTTCAATCTGATGGCGACCTTCCGGTCGCGGCGCCCCGACGCGCCCGGCCAGCCTCCCGCAGGCTTCCTGCTGCCGACGCAATGGAAGGCGGCGCTGGAAGCCGTCGGCTTCGCCGACGTTCGCTTCTTGCCGGACGTGCCGAGCTGGGGTGACCGCTTCACCCGGTTCCACGTGGCGGTCATCGGCGCGAGGCGCCCGTGAGAGAGTCGCGCCGCGGGCGTGTCAGGGCGCCGGCGTGACCTGCAGCAGGAGCGGGCGCTGGCCGCCCTTGCCATTCGACGCCCAGCCACCGAGGTAGAAGCGGCCCGCGTTGTCCCGGGCCATCGAGCCGTAGAGCAGCACGTCCTTGTGGCCCTTGGTGTCGACCGGGTAGGCGACCGACTTCTTCGTCTGCGTGTCGAAGGTCACCCACTCGAAGCGCTGGCCGCGCTGGGTCACGCCGGCGAGAAAGCGCTTGCCATCCACCGCGAAGAGCGACGGAGCGTACCGCTCGCCGCTCGGATGGAACCAGCCCAGCGCGGTGACCTTGGCGGGCCCGTCGGCGCGCGGCTCGATCAGGTAGACGTGGCCGCGGTGCGTGCTGAAGGCCAGACGCCCGTCGCTGAAGTAGGCGAGGCCCGTGATGCCGTGGTTCTCGTTTATGGAGCCCTGGCGCACATAGTACTCGAGCGGCGTCGCCGCCACCTCGCGGAGGCCGGCGTCGTACTCCACCAGCGCGGCGGTGATCTTGTTGCCGCTCTGCGCAACGCGCGGCACGTAGGCGTGGCCGTTGGCGTCCGAGACGAAGTTGCGCGAGACGTGCCCACGCACCGACCCCACGGACACGCCCTTGAACGTGCCCGCAACCGTGTCAAACTGGATCAGCACGTGCCCCCAGTACCCCAGCACGTAGACGTAGCGACCCACGCCGCTCAACGCCACCAGCCCCTGGGTCGTGGTGATGAGGTGCTGCCAGACGCCGGAGTCGGGATCGAGCCGCCAGAGATGGCCGCCCCACTGGGGTGGCGCGCTCCCGTCCTCGACCTCGCCATCCTCGTCGGTGGACGCGAAGTAGATCCAGCCGTCCTCCGCGGTGACGATGCGCGAGTGAATCTTGATCTGTCCCTCGCCCTGGCGCAGCACGTTGGCTTCGCGCAGCCGGTCGAGCACGCCGCCCCAGTCCTTCCACGTGTCGGTCTCGGGGTCGTACTCCATGAGATGCGCGCTCATGCGCGAGGCGCTCGCCGAGACGCCGTACCAGATGTGGCCGTCGAGACCGCGTCCGGTGGAGCCCCACACGGCATTGGCATCGCGGAAGCCGGGCGGCGTGAGCTCCTTCGTCGCCGGCGCCTCGGACGGCAGCGCGGTGATCGGGGTGACGAGGAGGCCGGCGCGCTCCTCATACGTGGCGGGCTTCCGCGCGGGATCCGCGGCGCTCGCCTGGCCGAGCAGCACGAAGGCGGTGAGGAGGGCGAGGCCGGCTGTCCGCAGCCCGCGCACGCCGCGCCTCCTACACCGGGTCCGGGTAGATGCGCTTGAACACCGCCGGCGAGCCCGCATCGAGCCGCATGAACGGCCGGATGCGATGCGTCCAGGGATTGAGGTCGCGGACGCGGTTCCACGCCTCGCTCTTCGGCACGTCGGCCCGCTCGAACTCATAGACGGTGAGGTACTTGGGCTGGCCGTCCACCACCATGTAGCGGCGCGCGCGGATGACTCCCGGGACGCCCAGGTAGTCGGGGACGTACACGCTGTTGTACCAGGCGTTCCACTCTTCCTCGAACGCCGCGGGGATGTCCATGCGGCCCATCTGGAGATACGGCGACGGGCCCATCGTCAGCTCGAGGGGATTGGTGCGCGCGGGGAAGATCTGGCGGTAGCCCTGGACCAGATAGTTGCGGCCGACGTGGCCGCCCGAGGCCTTGGTCCGCCACGGCGAGGGGCGGAAGCGCACCTCATCGAGGAACGCGGAGGTGCGCAGCGCGCTCACGTCCTCCAGCTCGTACATCGCGAGGTACTTGGGTCCGCCCGAGATCGCCTCGTAGCGTCCCGCGGAAAGGAAGCCGGGGACTTTCAGCAGGTGATGCAGATGCTCTTCGTTGTACCAGCGGTTGAACTCCGCCTCGTGCGCGGCGTCCACGTCCGTCCACAGCATCAGGAGACCGGTACCGCGGGTCTTGGGCATGGAATCCTCCGGAGCCCCGGGCCGGGGCGAGGCGCGCGGCGTGTTACCTGCGGGCGTTCGTCACGAGGGCGGCGAAGAGGCGGCGCGCGGCGTCCGAGTGGCCGATCAGCTCCTCGGGATGCCACTGGACTCCCAGGACGCTCGGCTGTTCGGGCATCTCCACGCCTTCCACGAGCTGATCGGGCGCCCACGCCGTGGCGACGAGGCCGCGGCCCAGGGCCTTGAGCGCCTGATGATGCATGCTGTTGACGTCGACTTCCTCGGCGCCCATCACGTCGGCGAGCCGGCTCCCCGGCGCGACCTTCACCTTATGGGTGGGCTGATCGCGCGGCTCCTTCTGGCTGTGAGTGAGCGGAGTGCCGGGCTCCGTGCCGACGTCCTGATAGAGGCTCCCCCCCAGCGCCACGTTGAGCACCTGGATCCCACGACAGATACACAGGAGAGGAATTCGATGCTCGAGGGCCCAGCGCGCGGCATTGGCCTCGAAGGTGTCGCGGATCGGCGCCACGTCGTAGAGCTTCGGGTGCGGGGCCTCGCCGAACAGCGCAGGATCGATGTCGCCGCCGCCGGTGAGGAGCAGGCCGTCGAGCCCCGCGGCCAGCCGCTTCCACGAGCGGCTGGAGATCTGCGGGGGCAGGGGCAGGGGCACGCCGCCCGCCTGCTGAATCGCATCGAGGTACGTCGAGTTCACGTACGCGCGCTCGGGTGAGGTGCCGACGGTGATGGATGTGCTGACGCCGATCAGCGGGAACGTCGACATGACGCTATGTTACCATGCCGTCATGAGCCTCGACTCGGTGCAGAGCCAGAAGCAGGGAGCGGGCGCCTCCGGACTCATGAACCAGGTGATGGGCCGCCGCTGGATGGTGGCAGCGGGGCACCCGCTGGCCGCCCAGGCGGCCGCGCGCATCCTCGAGGCGGGTGGCAACGCCATCGACGCGGGCGCGGCGGCGGGCATGATGCTCGGCACCGTGCACCCGGACATGGTGAGCTTCGCCGGAGTCGGTCCCACGCTCGTCCACATCGCGCGCTCGAAGAAGACCTACGAGGTGAGCGGCGTCGGCCCGTACCCGCGCCTGGCTTCGTCCGAATTCTATCGGAGTCAGTGCGGCGGCGAGATCCCCGCGGGGCTCCTGCGGACGGTGGTGCCGGCGACGCCCGACGCCTGGTGCACCGCGCTCGCGCGCTGGGGTACCAAGAGCTTCGCCGAGATCGCCGCCCCCAGCTACGAGTGCGCCAAGCACGGCTATCCGGTGTCCACGTTCAGCGCCGCGATGTTCGCGCGCAGCGCGGACAAGATGGCGCGCTGGAAGTCCTCCGCCGAGCTCTATCTGCCGGGCGGCAAGGCGCCCGCTCCGGGCCAGATCCTGGTCCAGCGCGAGCTGGCCGGCACCATCAAGACCATGATGGACGCCGAGGCGCGGGCGAAGCGCCAGGGCCGCGTGAAGGCGCTCCGCGCCGCGCGCGACGCCTTCTACAAGGGGGCGATCGCCCGGCGCATCGCCGCCTATCACGAGAAGGAGGGCGGGCTCCTCCGCTACGAGGACCTTGCCGGCTTCCACGTCGAGGTGGCGCCCGCGCTCCGCACCGCGTTCCACGGCTACGAGGTGGCGGCCTGCGGCTTCTCCTGCCAGGGGCCGGTGCTGCTGCAGATGCTGAATCTCCTCGAGGCGTACGACTTCACCGCGCTCGGGCACAACACGCCGCGGGCGCTGCACGTGATGCTCGAGGCGATGAAGCTGGCCTTCGCCGACCGCGAGGCCTACTACGGCGACCCGAAGCACGTGAAGGTGCCGATGGACGGCCTCCTCTCCAAGGTGTACGCGAAGGCGCGCCGCGGCCTCATTCACGAGGACCGCGCGTGGCCCGAGATGCCGCCCGCCGGCGACCCCTACGGGCTCGCCCCGGCCAAGAACGGCACGATGCGCACGCCGCCCGTCCCCACGGGCGTGAGCGCCGCCCTCGATACCTCGTACGTGGCGGTGGTGGACGAGGAGGGGAACGCCTTCTCCTCGACGCCCAGCGATCCGTGCGTGGACTCGCCGGTGATTCCCGGCGTGGGCTGTGTCGTGTCCCCGCGGGGCTCGCAAGGCTGGCTCGTGCCCGGGCATCCGAGCGAGGTCGCGCCCGGCAAGCGGCCGCGGCTCACGCCCGCGCCGTCGATGGCGTTCAAGAACGGGCGTCTCTTCATGGCGTTCGGCACTCCGGGCGGCGACGTGCAGCAGCAGGCCATGCTTCAGGTGTTCCTGAACGTCACCGCCCACGGGATGCCGCTCCAGCGGGCCATCGAGGCGCCGCGGCTCGCCACGCGCTCGTTCCCCGACTCCTTCTGGCCGCACCCCAACGCCCCGGGCGTGGTCGAGGTCGAGAAGCGGGTGCCCGCGGAGACGCGGCAGGCACTGGCCGCGCTGGGCCACAAGGTCAGCGACTGGCCGGAGTGGGACTGGCGCGCAGGCGCGGTGTGCGCGGTCATGGTGGGGGGCGACGGCGCCCGCCTGGGCGGCGCCGATCCCCGGCGCGGCGCGCACGCCATCGGCTGGTAGCACGCCCCCCGCGCGCGTGCACCCCGACGCCGCGCGCTGGATCGAGCTTCTCGGCCTCACGCCGCATCCCGAGGGCGGGTTCTTCCGCGAGACCTACCGCGCCGAGGAGACCATCGCCTCCGCGCATCTGCCCGCGCGCTTCGCGGGCGCGCGGGCCTTCGCCACCGCGATCTACTTTCTCCTCGAAGGGCGCCAGGTGTCTCGGCTGCATCGGCTCCGCTCGGACGAGCTGTGGCACTTCCACGCCGGCGGGCCGCTGGTGATCGAGTCGATCGCACCCGATGGCGCCGCCGGTCGCGCCGTGCTGGGGCCCGGCGCGGAGGCGGGGCAGGTGTTCCAGCACGTGGTGCCCGCCGGACACTGGTTCGGCGCGGTCCTCGAGCGACCGGACGCCTACGCGCTGGTCGGCTGCACGGTGGCCCCGGGCTTCGACTTCGCCGAGCTCGAGCTCGCCCGCCGCGACGAGCTCATCGCCCGCTTTCCCCAGCACCGCGGGCTCATCGAGCGCCTGACGCCGTGACGGGCGGCAACCTTTTCGCCGCGCTGCCCGGCGCGTCCCGGGACGAGGTGATCGACGCGCTTGTTCAGGCGCCAGGAATCCGAATCGAGCGCATCGTCTCCACGGGGCAGGCGACTCCGCCGGGCCAGTGGTACGACGGCGGGCGCGACGAGTGGGTGGCCCTGCTCGCGGGCGCCGCGCGGCTGCGCTTCGAAAGTGAGCCGCGGGAGCGGACGCTCGCCCCCGGCGACTGGCTGCGCATCCCCGCGCACGCGCGGCATCGCGTCGAGTGGACGGATCCGGCGCGCCCCACCGTCTGGCTCGCCGTGCACTTCGACTAGGCCGCGGGGACGGCGACTCCCGCGGGCGCCGGGCTCGGGGTCGGCGTCTTCGCCACGTTCTCCTCCTTGATGATCAGCGAGAGGCCGGAGGCGACGAAGGCCAGGATCGCCGAGGAGATGAACGCCCACGAGTAGGAGCCGGTGTAGTCGAAGATCCACCCTCCCGTCGCCGCGCCGAGCGCCGAGCCCACCTGGTGCGCGAAGTAGATCCAGCCCGAGAGCACGCCGACCGAGAAGCGGCCGAAGATGTTGGCGGTGAGCGTGGTGGTGGGCGGCACCGTGGAGATGTAGTTGAGCCCGAAGATGGCGGCGAAGAGGTGGAGCGACGGCACGTTCCAGACATACAGCAAGAAGATGAGCGATAGCCCGCGCACGCCGTAGTAAAAGGCCAGCGGCCCCTTGCGGCCGAAGCGGTCGCAGATCCAGCCGGACATGATGGTGCCCAGCATGGTCATCGCGCCCATCACGCCGAGGGCCTGCGCGGCGTGCATTTCCGAGAACCCGTGCTCGGCCGCGTGGGGCACGAGATGGGTGAGCACCATGCCGTTCGAGGTATAGCCGCAGATGAAGAACGTGCCGGCGAGGAGCCAGAACGCCGGATACGTCATCGCCTCGCTCACCGCGATGCGCGCCTCCGCGGGCGCCGGGGCGGCGCCCCCCTGCGAGCTGCCCTTCTCCGCGCCGTACGCGGCCATGCCCTCGAGCTTGGGGTCGTCGCGGACGAACAGGAGCGCGAGGGGAATGGCGGTGAGGAAGACGAGGCCGCCCAGCCAGAGGAACGCCGACCGCCAGCCGTAGTGCGTGGTCATCCACACCGCGGTCGGGATGACCACGAGCTGGCCTGCCGACATCCCGGCGCCCAGGATGCCGATGACGAGGCCGCGCCGTGCCACGAACCACCGCGCGGCGATGGTGGACGCGGTGGCCATGCCCATGCCACCGGCGCCCACGGCCATGATCACGCCCGCGGTCAGCGTGATCTGCCAGAGATTGGTGATTCTCGAGGACAGGATCGCGCCCACCGCCAGGATGGCGAGGAAGAGCGCCATGACGTTGCGGGGCCCCCAGCGGTCGGCCAGCCAGCCCACGAAGGGCCCCATCGCGCCCACGAGGAGCAGGGAGATCGCCGCGACCTGCGACATGGCCGAGCGGTCCCAGCCGAATTCGGCTTCCATGGGCTTGATGAACACGCCGAGCATGGCGCGCAGCCCCGACGCGGTCAGCATGATGAGGAAGACGGCGCCCAGGACGATCCAGCCGTAGTGAATCCGGGTCCGCGTCGCGGTCATAGCTCCTCCCCGAGGATCATGCCTTCAGACGAGGCAGCGAGACCAGCGGATTCGGGACCCCTCCCCCTGACCCTCTCCCCTGGGGGGAGAGGGTGGGAGGTCGGGGTTCGGAGGAGCGGAATCGAACTCGGACCCGAGTGTTCTAGACGGCGTGGGCCTCGACGCGCTTCTCGAACAGGATGCGCCCGCCCTGGGCGCCCACCACGATGGTGTCGCCGTCGTGGTACTCGCCGTTGAGGAGGGCCAGGGCCAGCGGATCCTGGATCAGCCGCTGGATAGACCGCTTGAGCGGCCGCGCCCCGTAGGTCGGATCGTAACCCTCCCGTGCCAGGAGGTCTTCCGCCGCGGGCGTGAGCTCGAGCGTGATGCGCCGCTGCGTCAGCCGCTCGCGCAGCCGGGCGAGCTGGATCTTCACGATCTCGGCGATCTCCTCCCGGCCCAGCGGATGGAAGATCACGATCTCGTCGATGCGGTTCAGGAATTCCGGCCGCAGTGACTCGCGGAGCGTCTGCATGATGCGCGCGCGCACCTTGTCGGCCGGGTCCCCCTCGATGAAGAGGTGGCTCCCGAGGTTGGAGGTCATGATCACCACGGTGTTGCGGAAGTCCACCGTGCGCCCCTGGCCGTCGGTGAGGCGTCCGTCGTCGAGCACCTGGAGGAGCACGTTGAACACGTCACCGTGCGCCTTCTCGATCTCGTCGAAGAGGATCACCGAGTAGGGGCGCCGCCGCACCGCCTCGGTGAGCTGGCCGCCCTCGTCGTAGCCCACGTAGCCCGGGGGCGCGCCGATGAGCCGGGCCACCGTGTGCTTTTCCATGTATTCCGACATGTCGATGCGGATCATTGCGCGCTCGTCGTCGAACAGGAACTGGGCGAGCGCCCGCGCCAGCTCGGTCTTGCCCACGCCGGTGGGGCCGAGGAAGAGGAACGAGCCGATGGGGCGGTTGGGATCGGAGAGGCCGGATCGCGCCCGCCGCACCGCGTTCGACACCGCCACGATGGCCTCCCGCTGCCCGATCACCCGCTGGGACAGCCGCTCCTCCATCTTCACGAGCTTCTGGACCTCGGCCTCGAGGAGGCGCGAGACGGGAATGCCCGTCCACTTCGCCACCGTCTGGGCGATGTCCTCCTCGTCGACTTCCTCCTTCAGCATGCGGCCGTGCTTGCGCAGCTCCTCGAGCCGCGCGTTCTCCGCCTCCACCCGCTGCTCGAGCTGATGCAGGGTGCCGTAGCGCAGCTCGGCCGCCTTCTGGAGATCGCCCCGGCGCTCCGCCTCCGCCATGCCCTGCCGGGCCGCGTCCATCTCCTCCTTGATCTTCGCGATGGCGAGGATGGCTTCCTTCTCCGCGCCCCAGCGGACCTTCAGGGCGTCGAGCTTCTCCTTGAGCTCGGCCAGCTCCGCGTCGATGCGGGCGAGCCGCTCTTGGGACACCGCGTCGCTCTCGCGCGCCACCGACACCCGCTCGATGCCGAGCTGCATGATGCGGCGCTGGATCTCGTCGATCTCCTGCGGCACGGAGTCGATCTCCATGCGCAGCCGCGAGGCCGCCTCGTCGATGAGGTCGATGGCCTTGTCGGGCAGGAAGCGGTCGGCGATGTAGCGGTGGGACAGCACCGCCGCGGCGACGAGGGCGGCGTCCTTGATCTTCACCTTGTGGTGGAGCTCGTACTTCTCCTTGAGGCCGCGCAGGATCGCAATGGTGTCCTCGACGGACGGCTCCTTCACCATCACCGGCTGGAAGCGGCGCTCGAGCGCGGGGTCCTTCTCGATGTGCTTGCGGTACTCGTCGAGCGTGGTCGCGCCCACGCAGCGGAGCTCGCCCCGGGCCAGCGCCGGCTTGAGCATGTTGGCCGCGTCCACCGCGCCTTCCGCGGCGCCCGCCCCCACCAGGGTGTGGAGCTCGTCGATGAAGCAGATGATCTCGCCGCTCGACTCGGTGATCTCGCGCAGCACCGCCTTCAAGCGGTCCTCGAACTCCCCGCGGTACTTGGAGCCCGCGACCATCGACCCGATGTCGAGGGCGACGAGCCGCTTGTTCTTGAGGCTCTCCGGCACGTCGCCGGCGACGATGCGCTGGGCGAGGCCTTCCACGATGGCGGTCTTGCCCACGCCGGGCTCGCCGATGAGGACGGGGTTGTTCTTGGTACGGCGGGAGAGCACCTGGATGACCCGACGGATTTCTTCGTCGCGCCCGATGACGGGGTCGAGCTTGCCGGTGCGGGCCAGCTCGGTGAGGTCCTTCGAGTAGCGTTGGAGCGCCTGGTACTTCTCCTCGGGATTCACGTCGGTCACGCGCTGGGTCCCGCGCACCTCGACGAGCGCGCGGTAGATGGACTCCGGCGTCACCCCCTGCGCGGCGAGGATGCGGGCGGCAGGCCCGGACTTGTCCTGGGCGATGCCGATGAGCAGGTGCTCGGTCGAGCAGTACTCGTCCTTCAGGCGCTGCGCCTCGTCCCATGCCACGTTGAGCGCCTTCTCGAGGCGCGGGCCGATGTACTGGCGCCCGGCCCCGCTCACCTTGGGCAGCCGGGCGAGCTCGGCCTTGATCTCGCGCGTGATGATCTCGGGCCGCGCGCCGAGCTTTGCGAGCAGCGGCCCCACCACGCCTTCTTGCTGCTCCACGAGGGCGAGGAGCAGATGCTCGGGCTCCAGCGACTGCTGGTTCCCCTGGTCGGCCAGCGACTGCGCCGCCTGGACTGCTTCCTGTGCCTTCACCGTCAGCTTGTCGAACCGCATCTCATGTCCTCTCCGGCCGAAGCTTCTTCAGCTCCGCCAACAGCTCCTTCTCCTTGGCGGTGAGCCCCGAAGGGATCGTCACCTGCACCCGCACGTACTGATCGCCCTGACCGCCGCCCTTGAGACGCGGCATTCCGTAGCCGGGGATCCGGAACACGCGGCCCGTCGACGTCTCCGGCGGGATCTTCATCGACACCCCGCCCTTGAGCGTCGGCACCTGCATCTCCCCGCCCAGCGCGGCGTCCGCGAACGGCACCGGCAGATCCACGTAGAGATGATCGCCCTTGCGCTCGAAGCGCGGGTCGGCCTTCACGGTCACGCGGAGGTAGAGGTCGCCCTTCTTGCCCCCGGTGCCCGCCATGCCCTCACCGGCCACGCGCACCCGCGCCCCCGTGTCCACGCCGGCGGGGATCTTCACCTCGAGCCGCCGCTGCGTCTTCTTCCACCCGCTCCCGCGGCAGGTCTCGCAGGGCTTGCCGCCGACGTGCCCGGCGCCGCCGCAGGTCGGGCACACCTCGTCCATCTCGAGGGCGATCGGCTTGCGGACGCCGCTGAATGCCTCCTCGAGCGTGAGCTCGATGGCGGCCTCGGCGTCGCCGCCCGCCTGCGGCGCCTCCGTGGAGCGCCCGTCGCCGAGATCGCCCAGGTCGCCGAAGTCGATGTTCGCGAACCCGCCACGGCGGAAGTCACGCACGCGCCCGCTTCGGCCGCCCGCGCGGCGGCCGAGATCGCCGAAGATGCTCTGGAAGAAGTCCGAGAACCCGCCGAGGTCGCCTTCGGTCTCGAACCGGACCTCGCCCTGCGGTCCCCAGGTGGTGCGCCCCGCCGCGCCGGCGCCCTGCGCCGCCTGCCGCTCCCAGTCGGGTCCGAGCGTGTCGTAGCGGCGTCGCTTCTCCGGGTCGGACAAGACCTCGTACGCCTCGTTGACCTCCTGGAAGCGGCCGACGCTCGACTTGTCCTTGGCGACATCGGGGTGGTACTTCCGGGCGAGCTTCCGGTAGGCGGTCTTGATGACCTTGTCGTCGGCCGACCGCTCCACGCCGAGTATCTTGTAGTAGTCCTTGAATTCCATGTGGTTAGACGAGCAAGCGGCGCCCATCCCTGCGAGGCCCGGTGGGCGCCGCCTCGAACTGAGTGTAGCAGACGAGCGGAATGCCTGCCGGGAGGGCCGGCTCGCGCGCTACGGGGGACTACCTGGTGTGGACACGCAACGCCTGGCTGGCCACCCACGGCAGCGCCATCAGGGCCCAGGCGACCATCACGACCTCCGAGTCGCCGAAGTTGTACTCGGAGAGACCGGCGACGAGAAAGCCCACGATCGCGGCCAGGCTTCCGACCACGAGCGCGCGCTCACGCGGCGCCTCGTCGGGTAGCCGCCGCAGCAGGCTGAGGCTCCGGGCGATGAACGCGGCCCAGATCCAGAGCCATGCCGCCAGACCCAGCAGCCCCCGCTCTACCAGGATTTGCAGCGGGGTGTTGTGCAGGTGTCCCGTGCGCTTCTTGACGGCCTCCGGCAGGGCGTAGCCCGCGTATTCACGCTTGACGCCCCCGGGGCCCAGCCCGAGCACCGGGTGCTGGCGCCACATCGCGAGCCCGCTGCGCCACATGTAGACCCGCTCCTTCACCGTAGGATCGTCGGGATCGCCCATCGTCATGAAGCGTTGGCGCAGGTGTTGGGGGCCGGCCAGTGCGGTGAGCGCGAGCACGATGAGACCTCCGAGGAGGAGCCACCGCCCCTTGCGGGTCATGGGAACCAAGGAGAGCACGCCCGCCGCGAATCCCATCCAGGCGCCGCGTGTGTAGGTCGCCAGCAAGCCGACGAGTGAGACCAGCCAAGGCAGCGTCGGCCAGCGGGGAAGCGCAGCGCCTGGTAGCAGCCGAGGCAAGCTGGCCAGGAGAACCAGGCTCAGCACGCCGGCCAGGGTCATGTAGATGCTGAAGAACCCACGGGCGCGGGAGCAGCGGTGATAGAGCCATGCCGGGGAGCCGTAGTCGGCGGCCTGCCCGGGGCACACGACAGTCTGCACGAGCCCGAGGGCCGCCGCGACCGTCACCACCACGAGCAGAGCGGAGAGAAACCGGTGGCCGTCCGCGGGCCCGGATAGTACGTCGGCGGTCACGTACAGGGCGGCGACCAGTAGGAGCCCCTTGCTCGCACCCAAGGCGGTGAGGGGATGGCCGGAGGCGAGCGCCGAGACCAGGCTCACCGCGCTGAACGCGAGAATGGGTTGCCAGAGCGGCCAGCGCGCCGCCGCGCGCGCCTCGGGCTCGCGGAGGCGCCAGAGCCACAGGAGCGTCAGCAGGACCAATGCCGACTGGGACAGCGTGATGGAGAGGCCGAGGCCGAGGACGAACGCCCCGAAGACGGCGCGGCGTAGCGGTGGCCTCATGGTCATGGAATCTGGCTTTTCTTTCTCTCATGCTCTATGCTGCCCCTCCAAGCTCAATCCGGGTAGTCCATGGCCCGGATCGGATCTCGAGGGCTTCTTCCGAGCGATGACTCTACAGCCTCGTGTCGCCGTGAACGCTTCGATCCTGGGGTCCGTCCCGACCGGGCTGGGCCACTACGCCCTTGGCCTCGTTCGGGCGCTCGATTCGCTCCGGGAGGGCCTGATCGTCTACACCTCGTGCCCTGAGGCGCTCTCGGGTCTGCGGGCGACGGTTCGCCGGACATCGCAGCTGACGAGGCCAGAGCGGGGTCTGCGGGGCCATGGGGCTCGGCTCTTGTGGACTCAGACCGCCTTGCGAGCCCGAGTGCGCGTGGACCGGCCGGGCGCGCTGCTCAACGCGCTGCCGGAAGCGATACTGGGTTGTCGGGTACCCCAGGTCAGCGTGGTTCATGACCTGATCCCGCTCGCCTTCCCGAGTCAGTATCCTCGCCAGCAGTTCTACTTCCGCCGACTGGTCCCCGCTGCCCTGCGCGGGTCACGCGCCGTCATCGCCGTCTCCGAGGCGACGAGGCGTGACGTGATCGCCGCGTATGGCTTGAGCCCGGACCGCGTCCACGTCGTTCTCAATGGCTACGACGCCGCCAAGTATGTGCCCGCCGGCCCGGCCAACGATGACGGCGGCGTGCCCTACGTGCTCTACGTCGGCAGCCTCCTGCCACACAAGAACTTGCCTCGGCTCGTCGAGGCCGTGGCCCGCGTCGCCCGTGATACCCCCGTGCGGCTCGTCATCGCCGGCAGCGGAAGGCCCGCGCGCGTCGCGGAGCTCCGCCGGCTGGCCGAGAGCGCCGGGAGCCCGCTGGAGATGTTGCCATACGTGGATCAGTGGAAGCTGCCGACTCTCTACCGAGGGGCCCGCCTCCTCGCGATGCCGTCGCTCGCGGAGGGGTTCGGCCTGCCTGCGCTCGAGGCGATGGCCTGCGGCACCCCCGTGGTCGTCGGGAACACCTCCGCGATGCCGGAGGTCGTGGGCGACGCGGGACTGCTCGTCGACCCCGGGGACACGAGCGCCCTCGCGGATGCCATCTCGTGTCTGCTCACTCAGGATCGGTTACGCAAGGAACTGATCGGCCGAGGTCTCGCGAGGGCCGCGACCTTCTCATGGGAGCGCGCCGCGCGCCAGGTGCTCGCCGTCCTGGACGGGGCGGCCGCCTCCTGAATGCCGCCTCGTGAATCCGTCGCTCCGGCGGCATCAGCGCGACTGGGAAGACCTCGGTGAGCTCGATCCATACTGGGCCATTCTCGCGTACCCGGAGCGCCGTTTCGGTCGGTGGGATCTGGACGAATTCTTCCGTACCGGAGCGGAAGAGATCGCACGCCTGGAGGCGGAGATGCAGCGCCTGGGCTACCCGGCTCGGCGCGAGCGCGCGCTCGACTTCGGCTGCGGTGTCGGCCGGCTGACCCGCGCGCTGGCGACCCACTTCCGACGCTCCGTCGGCGTCGACGTCTCGGCGCCCATGGTCGCCACCGCCAGGAAGCTCAACGCGGCGTTTCCCAATTGCGAGTTCGTCGTCAACGGACATCCCGATCTTCGGATGTTCCCGGACGACCACTTCGACCTGATCTACAGCGTCCTCGTGCTGCAGCATCTCCCCACTCGGGCCGCCATCGTTGGCTATCTCGCCGACTTTGCCCGGGTCCTCGCGCCGGGTGGGCTGCTCGTGTGTCAGATCCCGAGCCATATCCCGTTACGACGACGCCTGCAGCCGCGGCGCCGGCTCTACGCCATCCTGAGAAGCTTCGGACTCGGTCCGCGCGTCCTCTACCACCGTCTGGGCCTGTTTCCGATGAGGATGACGGCACTGGCCGAGCAGGAGGTGCGGGATCGTTTGAGCGCCACGGGGGCCCGGGTCCTCGAGGTCCGCGCGGACACGATGGCGTCCACCGCGATCGAGAGCCGGACCTATATCGTCACGAAGCCCGCGGGGGGCGCGTGACGCACGCCGTACCGCCCTACCCGACCTTGTGGAACGCAGCGATCTGCTCCACGACGTATGCCTGTTGCGTCGGCGCCAGCTCCGGATACACGGGCAGCGCCAAGGTCTCATGTGCGGCCCGCTCCGACTCGGGGAAGTCGCCCGCCTTGTGCCCCAGGTCCCGGAAGCACTCCTGCAGGTGGAAGGGCACCGGATAGTAGACCTCGGTGCCGATCCCTTGCGCGGTGAGGAACTCCCGCAGCGCATCTCGTTTCGGCGTACGGATGACGAACTGGTTGTAGATGTGGGACCGAACCCCCGGCGTGGGATCCACGACCTCGGGCAGGCCCACCGTGCCGGCGAGCCCCGCTTGCCGGAACAGCTCCCGGTAGAGATCGGCGTGCTTCTGGCGGGCCTCGTGCCAGGCGTCCAGGTGGCGGAGCTTGACGAGCAACGCCGCGGCCTGGATGGTGTCGAGCCGGAAGTTGCCGCCGACGATCTTGTGGTAGTACTTCGCCTTGGCGCCGTGGTTACGCAGCAGCCGCAGCCGCTCGGCCAGCCCGTCGTCGCTGGTGACGACCATGCCGCCATCCCCGATCCCGCCCAGGTTCTTCGAGGGGAAGAAGGAAAAGCAGCCCATGGTCCCGAGGGTGCCGGCGAACCGACCATCTCGGAAGATCGTGCCGATGGACTGGGCAGCGTCTTCGACGACGGGACCGTGGATTCTGTCGCCGACCTCGAGGATGCGGGCCATGTCGGCACACTGGCCATAGAGGTGCACGGGGACGATCGCCTTCACCCGTGGCTGGACGCTGCGGTCGAGGCGGTCCCAGACCCGCTCGAGCGAGGACGGGCTCAGATTGTAGCTGGCCGCGTCGACGTCCACGAGCACCGGCACCGCGTGGAGCCGGGCGATGACGCCGGCGGTGGCGAAGAAAGAGTAGGCCGGGGTGATGACCCGGTCACCGGGGCCCACGTCATAGGCCATGAGTGCGGCGAGGAGCGCGTCCGTGCCCGAGGACATTCCGATCCCGTGTCGCGCCCCGACGTAGTCGGCCACCGCCTTCTCGAGCGCCGCCACCTCCGGCCCCATGATGAATTGCTGGGCCTCGAGGACCCGGTCGACGGCCTCGCGCATCTCGTCCCGGATCGTCGCGTACTGCGCCTTGAGATCGAGCAGCGGCACTTTCATCGGGTTGTCCCACCCTCCTCGAGCGGCTTCACCGGCGTTCATAAATTGAACGTCGCGACCAGTGGGAGGTCAAGGAAAAACGGGCTGGGTCATGGGGCCGGTGACTCGCGGGTGCGGCGCATCGTGGCCCTATAATCGCGCGAGGCCATCACTGCGAATGCCATGACCTTGTGGGGCGTCACCCGGGCTTCCCGATGAGCCGGCATCCGTGGCTCCTGCTCGCCTCGCTGATAGCCGGGCTCGGACTCGTCGTGACTGTCTGGACCTCCATCGACCGGCGACCGCCCGAGTGGGACTATGCCAATCATCTGGAGCGGGCCCTCCACTGCTACCAGATCCTGACGCAGCCCGGTCACGATCGGCTCCGCGAGATCCTGGACGCGACCGCCTTCTATCCCCCCATGGCCCCCTGCGCGGCGGGTCTGCTCTACTTCCTGTTTCCGGTGTCGCCGCTCACCGCTCAGGTCGTGATGTTGGGGTTCCTCGGCCTCGGTGCGGTGAGTGTCTTTCTCCTCGGGCGGTACCTGCTGGACACCGCAGCCGGGCTGCTCGCGGCTTTTCTGCTCGCGACGGCGCCATTCGTGATCTTCTCCCTGACGAACTTCCAGCTGGATCTCCCGCTGACCGGGATGGTGGCGTGCTGCTTGTACGTGCTGGCGCGAACCGAGGGCTTCTCGCGGACCGGCTGGTCGCTGGCTGCCGGCATCGTCGCGGGCATTGGTCTGCTCACGAAGCCGCCGTTCGCAGTGTATCTGCTGCCGCCGCTCCTCTGTGTCATCTGGAAGACCGCGACGGTTTCGTCCGAGAGAGGGCACCTGGCGTGGGTCGGGCGCTTCGCCGCCGCGCTGGGGGCCGCCACGGCACTGGCGCTGCCATGGTACGGACCGCGGCTCCTCGGCTTGCCGCTGCAGGTGATGAACCGCTCCTTCAAGAACGCGGTCATCGAGCAGAAATCCCCGACGTTCTCCGCGGAAGGGCTTCTGTACTACCCGACGATGTTTCCGACCCAGTTTGGCCTGCTGGCGGTTGCCCTGTTTCTCTGGGGCCTCTGGGCGCTCAAGCGGGAGCGCGCAGCCCGCGCCTTCCTCTGGCTCGCCGCCCTGGGACCGCTCGTCGTCTTCACCGTGATTCAGAACAAGAACCTTCGCTACACCCTGCCGATTCTTCCCGCCGCGGCCTTGGTGGCCGCGGCGGGAGCCCGCAGTCTGCGTCCGGTGCTGCGCCACGGCGTGACATGGGCGTGCGTCGCGCTGGGCGGGCTCCAGGTGTCCATGACGGCCTTCGCGCTGCCCGCGCCGCCTCTCCTCCCCGGAACCGGTCTCCCGATGGTGTTCGTCCGGCGCCCCGAGCCCGCCGACTGGCCGCACGCGCGAATCCTCGGGGACATCGAGCGCGAAAGCGGCAAGACGCCGGTGACCGTGGCGATTGTGCCCAATCACGAATTCTTCTCCCTCTCGAATTTCAGCTACGAAGCCGCGCGCCTGGGACTTCCCTTCCGGATGGTCCGCGCGTGGCGAGGACCGCCCTTCGGCGTGGACTTCGTCATCGTGAAGACGGGGTCCCAAGGGCCCCCATGGACGGCTCCGCGGCTCGAGCAGATCACCCACGCCGTGGAAGGCGCGGACCCCTACTTGGCCGAAGTCTTTCCGATGATCGGCCGCTATGACCTGCCGGACGGCAGCGTCGCAAGCCTCCACCGACGCCGCATTCCGCCCACGCGCGTCGCCGCGCCGCTGGCCGGGGCGCCGGCCTCGTTGCTCCGCGCCTACCTACGCGATCCGAAGGGGCTCCAGGTGGCGCTCGACTACCGTCCGGACGGCATACTGCGAGGTGAGGTGGAGCACGTGCTGGTGACGGCCGAGAGTGCCACGGTGGGGGATCTGGCCCTGCACGACCGTTCGCCGCTCACCATTCGTGAAGTCCGGGTCGCCGTGGAGGGTCTCGTATTCAACTCCCGTCGGCTCCTGGAGACGGGCGAGCTCGAGGTGCTGGATGTCAGCACGCTCCGGCTCGAGCACGCGGTCGTGACCCAGGCCGATCTCGACCAGCTCCTGCGGGGTCAGCCGGCCGGGGTCGGGGTAGAGGTCAGCCTCGGAGACGGCGTTGCCGACGTGCGGGTGACCCGGCTCGGCCCCGCGATCACCGCGCGCGTCAGGCTTGATCCCTCGCCCGGGGATCGCCCCCTCGCGCTCATGGTTGACCGCGTGCGCGTCTCCGGGATCCCGATCCCCGATCTCCTTGCGGGCTGGATCATGAGGCAGTTCGACCCCACCCTTGCCCTTCGACGCCTGCCCGCGCTCGTCACGGTGGCCTCGGTCCGCATCGAGCCCGGGCGCATCGAGATCGGAACGCGGCAGTGAATCCGAGCTCCCGACTAGCCCCGCGCCACCGTGAACGCGACGTAGAGGGCCTGGGCGCCGCGCTGAAGGAGCACGGTGACGCGATCGCCCTCCTTCACGTCGCGGGTGATGCGCTCGAACTCCTGGAGCGAGCGCACCCGTTGGCGGTTCACCTCGCGGATCTGGTAGCTGCTTCGTACAAAACGAGAATCCTGGCCAAAGGCGGCTCCCTCTCCGTCGTGGGGCGATTCCCCGGCCGGTCAGCTCAATGACCGGCAAGGGTTGGGCGAGGCCGGTGGCCGCCACCATGCCTCGGCCGGGCGCGCTGACTTATAGTAATTTTATTGATGATGCTTAGGGCCTATAGCCAGTTGCGACGGGCAGCACGGCATATTCTGCCGAAGTTGCCCTTCTTCCGCGGAAGAGTCGTCCCGGTCGTCATTCCGGATCTCCCCGAGGTGAGACTCGAGGCCAGTGCGAAAGCCGCCCTAGCTCCGACGGACTGTACCCTCTGTGGACCCGGCACGTCGGCGACCTTTCTCGAGCCGTCACCTGTGGCACTCGATGCCCGGCTTCGCCTCGTGCGCTGCGACAAATGCGGGCATGTCCGCCTCTCCCACCGG
>DASTYT010000120.1 GCA_035764725.1 Candidatus Methylomirabilota bacterium
CGCCGCACATCCGCATGGCGTGGCCGCTCCTGGTGCTGGTGGGCTTCTGCAACACGTTCTACCTCACCCAGACCAGCACCTATCTCCAGCAGCGCGTACCCGACCATCTTCGCGGGCGCGTGATGAGCCTCTACTCGCTCTGCTGGAACCTCATGCCGCTGGGCGGGCTGCTCGCAGGCGTGCTGGCGTCACTGGTCGATGCCCGCTTCGCGGTGCTGGTGGGCGGCGCGATGGTCGCGGTGAACGCGCTGCTGCTGCTGGGCTCGGCGCGGCTGCGCGCGATCCGTTAGGCGCGCTTCCAGGGTATCCTGAGCGGCCATGACGGTCCCGCGACGCATCTTCACGAAACTCCTGGCCATCGGCGTGCTCGCCGCGCCCCTCGCGGCAATTGCCCAGTCGACGCGGACTCCGCGTATCGGATGGCTCGGAAACGGCGGCCCAAGACCAGTCTCCAAGAGCCTCGCGGCATTCCGACAAGGGCTGCAGCAGCGGGGCTGGATCGAGGGCCAGAACGTGATCATCGACTATCGGTGGGCGGAAGGAAACCTCAGTCGGTTCCCTGCGCTCATCGACGAGCTCATCGAGCTCAAGGTCGATGTCATCGTGCTCTCGGGTACATCGGCGATCCAGGCCGCCCGGAGCGCAACCAGCACGGTGCCGCTCGTCATCATCTACCTCGTCGATCCGGTGACGGCAGGGTTTGTACCGAGTCTCGCGCACCCCGGCGGCAATGTGACCGGAGTGGCCTCCGAGTTCGAAGCGCTGATCACCAAGCAGCTCGGACTTCTCAAGGAGACGGTGCCCGCCGCGTCTCGGATCGCTGTCCTGAAACGCCCTGAGCTGCCGCCCGCCGTCATGCGCTCCGCCGAGATGGCGGCCCGCGAGCTAGGTCTCGTGCTACAGCTCATGGAGGTTACCGAAGCGGCGCAATTCGAATCGGCCTTTCGGAAGGCGCGGGCCGATGGAGCGGGCGCGATGCTCGTGCTTCCCTCACCGTTCTTCTACGTGCAACGTCGGTTGTTGATCGAGCTCGCCGCGAAGTACCGCCTGCCCGCGATCTATGAGCTGAGCGACTACGTCGAGGCCGGGGGTCTCATGTCCTACGCTCCGAATGTCAACGAGATGTTCCGGGCCTCCGCGAGCCATGTCGATCGGATACTCAAGGGCGCCCGACCGGGGGACCTGCCGATCGAGCGCCCGACCACGTTCGAGTTCGCGGTGAATCTGAAGGCAGCCAAGGCGATCGGCCTGACGATTCCGCCCGCGGTGCTCGCGCGCGCGGATTCGAGGATCGAGTAGTCGGCGGCGCGCCTACGCGGTCACCATCTCAAGCTGCGCACGGCACCACGCGAGGTCGTCCTCGGTGGCGGGGCACACCACGGCGTCCGGCAGCTCGGGCGCGGTCGGGCCCTCGCCCGCCACCGTGGTGCGATGCATGACGCGGCGATAGCGGTTCTCGTCCCACGGGCGGCCGCGATGCAGCGTGCAGCGGTTGTCCCACATCACGAGATCGCCCGACTCCCAGCGATGCGTGTACACCAAGTCAGGGCGGGTGGCGCGCTCGAGCAGCTCGCGAATGAGGAGCCGCGCCTCGGCCGTGGGCATGCCCACGATCTCGCACGCGTGCGACGCCACGTAGTAGCCCTTGCGCCCGTTCATCGGGTTGACGCGCACCATGGCCTGCGGTACCGGCGGCACCTGGGCGGCGTGCTCGGGCGGCAGGAGATCGCCGCCGACGAGGCCGCGCGAGTACGCGAAGCTGTGGATCGCCACCTTGCCCTCGAGCTGGGCCTGCAGCTCCGGCGAGAGCCGCGTCCACGCCACGCGCATGCTCGCCCACTGGGTCTCGCCGCCCTCAGGCGGCACCTCCCGCCCGGAGAGCAGGGAGGCCATCGCGGGCACGCGCTTGAACGAGCTGTCCGTGTGCCACATCTGATTGCCGGCGTTGAACAGGTTGCGCTTGTCGCCCTTGGGAATGAGCTGGTCCTCGGCGTCCACGTTGGCGAGGTTGGCGATCTGGGGTAGCGTGCGCGCCTTCGTGTCGGTGTTGATGCTGCGGATCGTGACCTCGAGCGGCCCGAAGCGCTCGCTGAACGCGATCTGCTCCTCGTCGGTGAGCGACTGCCCGCGGAAGAGCAGCACCGAGTGCTCGTTGAACGCCGCGACGATCTGCTGGAATGTCGCCTCGTCCGCACGCTTGACGTCGACGCCCAGGATCTCGACGCCGAAGAGAGGGTGCAGCGGGCGGGTCGCGAGGGCCATGGCCAGTCCTCCTCGATGCGGTGCGACCCAGCATAGCACCGACGACGTATCGGAGACGCGACATTGACCGGACGCGCGCCCTCCGCTACCGTGACCTTCATGACGGAAACGCTGCGCCGCTGGCGGCGTGACGAGTACGACCAGCTGGTCGCCATGGGGATGTTCGTCGGCGAGCGACTCGAGCTACTCGACGGCGCGCTCGTCGTGCGGGAGCCGCAGGGCAGCTCGCATGCCGCGATCGTGGCGCACATCGGGCAACTGCTTGGTCGCGCGTTCGGCTCTCGATGGCATCCGCGGCTCCACGCCCCGCTGGCCCTCGACGACGACTCCGAGCCGGAGCCGGACATCGCCATGGTCGAAGGCTCGCCGCTCGACTACCTCGGCGCCCATCCCTCGACGGCACTCCTCGTCGTCGAGGTCAGCGATTCGAGCCTGAGCATCGATCGGCGTCTGAAGGCGAGTCTCTACGCGCGAGCCGGCATCGCCGAATACTGGATCGTGAATCTCGTCGATGGCGCGCTCGAGGTGTATCGCGCGCCCGAGACCGAAGGCTACCGGACCACCCTGCGTCTCGTCCCCCCAGCCACGGTCACTCCGCTCGCCGCGCCCCGGGCTATCATCGCAGTCTCGGACCTCCTGCCATAGCGCCGCGGCACGTGATCGTGTGCGGCGCCGGCGTCGTCGGCGCCTCCACCGCCTACTTCCTCGCCAAGCGTGGCGTCCGCGTCACGCTCATCGAGCGCTCCGGCGTGGCCTGTGCGGCCTCGGGCAAGTCGGGCGGCTTCCTGGCCCTGGACTGGTGCGACGGGTCGCCGCTGGGCCCGCTTGCGCGGGCGAGCTTCACGCTCCACGCCGAGCTGGCGCGCGAGCTCCCCGGTGATCACGGCTACCGCCGCATGGACACCTTCATGCTGGCCGCGCGCGAGCGGGGCGCGGTCGGCGGCGGGCACCGCATCGCCGCGCCCTCGTGGCTGGACGGCGCGGGCGTGGTCACCGCGGCGCTCGGCACGACGGAAACCACCGCGCAGGTGGATCCCGCGCGCTTCACCGGAGCGCTGGTGGCGGGCGCGCAGGCGCGCGGCGCCGCGCTTCACATGGGCGTGGTGGAGCGCGTCGTGGTCGACGGCGGCGGGGCGCGCGGCGTGGTGGTAGCCGGCGCGACGCTCGAGGCCGACGCGGTGGTGCTGGCGCTGGGGCCGTGGACCAGCCACGTGGCGGGCGCGCTGCTCCCGCGCGTGCATGGGCTCAAGGGCTACAGCGTCACGCTGGCCGCGGGCGACATGCCCGCGCACGCGCTGTTCGTGGACTACCGCACCGCGGAGGGCCGGGCCCTCGAGCCCGAGATCTTCCCGCGCGAGAAGGGCGAGGTCTACGTGTGCGGCATGGCCGATCCCGCGCCGCTCCCCGACTCGCCGGACGAGGTGACCGTGAACGCCGCGATGTGCGACGTGCTGACGCGTGCGGCCGGGCGCGTGTCCACCGCGCTGGCCGCGGCCGCCGTCACGAGGCGGCAGGCCTGCTACCGGCCGGTCACCGACGACGGGCTGCCCTTGATCGGCCCCGTCCCCGGCGCGCGCGGCGCCTTCGTGGCGACCGGTCACGGCCCCTGGGGGATGCTGAACGCGCCGGCCACGGGGCACGCCCTCGCCGAGCTGATCGCGACAGGCGCGTCCTCGCTGGATCTCGCCGCCTTCGATCCGCGGCGACTTCGCCCGGCGCGCGGCTAGAGCGTGGCGCGTACGAGCCGCGCGCCCTCGACCAGCGCGCGCAGCTTGCCGCTCGCCGTCTCGCGCGGCAGGTACTTCATCCCGCAGTCCGGCGCCGGCACGAGCCGGTCCGGCGGCAGCCACTCGAGTCCCGCACGAATGCGGTCGGCCACCTGCGCGGGCGTCTCCACCGCGGGGTCGCCGAGGTCGATCACGCCCAGCATGACCGTCTTCGGAGCGAGGTCGGCGAGCACGCCGAGATCGAGCTTCGGCTGGGCGGCCTCGATGGAGATCTGCTGGGCGATGGTGCCGGCCAGCTGAGGGAGGAAGCGGTAGCCGGTGGGCTTCTGCCCGTGCACCACTGCCGCGTAGCCGAAGCAGAGGTGGAGCGCGGTGGGCACGCGCAGCCCCTCCAGGGCGCGGTTGATCACGGGCACCGCGAAGCGCTTGGCCGCCTCGGGGTCGTTGCGGAGCCACGGCTCGTCGAGCTGGATGACGTCGGCGCCGGCGGCCTCGAGGTCGCGCGCCTCCTCGTTCACCGCGATGGCGAAATCCATCGCCAGCGTCTCGATGTCGCGATACGCCTCGTTCTGCGCCTGCTGCGCCAGCGTGAAGGGACCGGGCAGGGTTATCTTGGCCGGGCGGTCGGTGTGGCGCCGGAGGAACTGCATGTCGCGCAGCTCCACGGGCCGCGCGCGGCGGATGCGCCCCACGATGCGCGGCACCGGCGTCTCGGCGCCGTTGGCGGCGCGGATCATCCCGGGATTGGCGGCGTCCACGCCCTCCAGGGCGGTGGCGAAGCGGTTCGAATAGCTCTCGCGGCGCTGCTCGCCGTCGGTGACGATGTCGACGCCCGCGCGCTCCAGCTCGCGAATGGCCAGGATGGTGGCGTCGTCCTGGGCCTCCTCGAGCATCTCAGGCGGCACCTTCCACATCGACTGCAGACGCACGCGCGGCACGCCCTTGGCGAGCGTCGCGCGGTCCACCAGCCACTCGGGCTGGGGCAGGCTCCCCACCACGGTGGTCGGCAGCCGGTGCGCCGGCATCATGAGCGGGCCCGCAATCCCGACTCGAGCAGGCGCGGGAACACGGTGTCGCGGAACGCGGCGATCTCTCCGTCGGGCGGCGCGAACGTGAGCAGCGGCATCAGGTAGAGGTTGCGCACGCCGAGCTTGGTCATCTCGGCGATGCGCGCGGCGGCGTCCGCGGGCGTGCCGATCAGGCCCATGGCCTCGCAGAGCTGGGCCACGATGTCGTCGGGGACGAACGCGGTGGCCTTGATCGCGGCCTCCCAGTCGTGGGCGTGCGAGAGATCGGGATAGACCTGCTTCACCGCCTCGGGAATCTCCATGGGCGGCAGGCGCAGCCCGGCGGGCCCGAGCCAGTAGCCGCCCCAGCGCAGGATGCCCCAGTGGACGGCGGTGGGCCGCGCCAGGCGCAGCGCCTCCGCGCGGCTCGTCATCGTGGACACGCGCACCGCCCAGATGATCTCCAGATCCTCGAGCGACCGGCCCGCGCGCTTGGCGCCGCGCTCGAGATGACCGAGCGCCGTCTCCACGATGCCGCGGTTGAAGCCCACGAGCAGCAGCGCCCCGTCGGCCACCTCGCCCGCCACCTCGATGGCCTTGGGCCCCGAGGCCGCCATGATCACCGGGATGCGGCGCTTCGAGGCGTAGCCCAGACGCCCGGGCGCCGCGCCGAACGTGACCGCCTCGCCCGCGAGCAGGCCCTTCACGGCCTTGATGCACTCGCGCATCTCGGCGAGGGTGGCGGGGGAGCGGCCGATGGTGCTGGCCGAGGTGTAGCCGGTGCCGATCACGAAGCGCACGCGGTTGGGCGCGAGCTCCTCCACCGTCTGGATCGCGCTCGCCAGCACCGAGGCGTGACGCGTGAACGGATTCGTCACCGCGGGGAACAGCGACAGCCGTTTCGTGTGCGCGGCGGCCTGGCCCAGGACCACGAAGGTGTCTCGGCTCAGGAGCTGGCTATCGAGGATGCCGGCGCCGTCGAAGCCCGCCGCCTCGATGCTCCCGATGAGCCTCATGAGGTCCGGCATCGGCGCGGTGCCGGGCACGCGGATGTGGACGCGGACGGGCTCGGTCATGCGGTCAGGCTCCTTTGCGGTCGCGCAGCGTCTTCCGGTCGATCTTCCCCGCCGGCGTCTTCGGCAGCGCGCCCACGATCTCGATGGCCCGCGGGTACTCGTGCTGGCTGAGCCGGCTCTTCACGAACTCCTGGAGCTCGACGGCGAACGCCGGCCCCTTCCCCGGAGCCACGATACACGCTTTCGGGATCTGCCCGCGGAGCTCGTCGGGCACGCCAATCACCGCCGCCTCGCGCACGTCGGGATGCGCGAGCAGCGCCTGCTCGATCTCGAGCGCGCTCATGGTCCAGCCGGCGGAGATGATGACATCGTCCGAGCGCCCGGCGTGGAAGAAGTAGCCGTCGGCGTCCATGTGCCCGCGGTCCTTCACCCGGAACCACTCGCCGCGGCGGCGCACCGCGATCTCGCCCAGCTCGCCGGCCGGCAGCGGGCCCGCGTCGCCCACCACCGCGACCTCCCAGCCGGGCGCGGCCTTGCCGAGCGCACCGCGCCGCACCTCGTAGCCCTCGAAGCCCGGGTAGTCCACGATGATCACGCCGACCTCGGTGCTCCCGTACATGCTGCACGGGGCCACGCCGAAGGCGCCCTTCACGAAATCCCAGGTCTTGGCGTCCATGGGCTCGCCGGTGAACGAGAGCTTGTGCGGCGCAAAGCGCCGGCCCTCCGCCGCACCCGACTCGCGGAGCATGCGATACACGGTGGGCGCGGCGGCGAGATTGGTGATGCCGAAGGCGTGGAGCGCGTCCACGATCCGGTGCCCGTCGAACTTGCCCGAGTAGGAGCCCACCGCGATGCCGAGGGCCAGCGGCGCGATGGTGCCGTGCCAGAGCCCGTGCCCCCACGCGGGCGAGGACGGGCAGAAGTAGCGATCACCCGGAGCGAGGCCGATACCGTAGAGCGCGGCCACCATTAGCGTCACCACCGCCCGATGCGTGTGCCGCACTGCCTCGGGAAGCGCGCGGGTGGTCCCCGAGGTGTACTGGAACAGCGCGAGATCGTCCGGCGCGGTCTCCGGCGTGTAGCGCGGCGAAGCGGCGCGGAGGCGTTCGCCCAGCTCGTCGATGCCGAGCACGGTGACGGCGGGGAAGCGCTCGCGCCAGCGCGCCGCGTCGCGCTCGACGAGGAGCAGCCTCGGATGGCAGTCGTCGATCCGCAGCGCGAGGCCATCGGGGCCGAACAGCGTGAAGAGCGGCACCGCGACGGCGCCCCGCTTCATCGTGCCGAACAACGCGCCGTAGAAGGCCAGCGAGGGCTCGAGCATGATCGCCACACGGTCGCCGCGCGCCACGCCGGCGCCCTCCAGCAGGTGCGCGAAGCGCGACGACCACTCGGCGAGGGCGCTGAAGTCGTGCTCCTCGCGCCGACCGTCGGCGAACTGGATGCGCAGCGCCGTCCCCTTCCCCACGTGCCGGTCCACGCACTCGTGGGCGAGGTTGAGCCGCGTGCGGTCGCCGTCGAAGAGCTCCCACAGCGCGTCCCAGCGGAAGCCCTCGCGGACATCCGGGTAGCGCCGGATATCGAGAATGGACGTCATGCGGCTCAGCGGGTGGGTAGCACGACCTCGGCCATGCCGGAGGCGATCACTTCGCCACGTTGATTCGTCCCATCGAGCGCGAGCGTCACCACGCCCCCGGCGGATTTCCCGGTGACGCGGCCGCGGCACCAGGTCGTGTCGCCGATCAGGTTGTGGCGCAGCACCATCACGTTGAGCCGGCGCAGAAAGCCCGCGTTCCCCATCCAGTTGGTCACGACATGGCCGAGCCAGGCCACGCGCTCCGGGCCGTAGTCGTAGGGGCCGGGCACGCCCACCGCCTTGGCCAGGGCCTCGTCCCAGTGGACGCGCTCCGGCGGCTCGGGCACGCCGAAGTCGTTGGGGATGCCGAGGGCGGGATGACGCTCGAAGAGGTCGAAAGCCAGGCCGTGCGCGCGCACGTAGAGGCTCCCCCAGCCCTGCACGAAGGCCACCACGGAGGTCACGGTGAGCGGGCCCTTCACCACCTCGGGCAGCGCCTCGCCCACGGTCACGTCGTCCCAGCGGCGCGGCGTGGCGCCGCGCGGCGTCTCGGTGGCGTAGGCGCGCTTGATCTGCTCGATGTCCTCCTCGGAGTAGCGGTGCGGGCCGGCGGACTTGTACTTCCCCCGCTCGCGGGCCGTCTCGCGCTCGGTGCGGAAGCACCACGAGTCGGCCTCGCACACGCGCTCGCCGCGCTGATTGGCGAACGTCGTGCGGTAGATCTGCTGGATGGCGCGCTTGGCGAACTTCGACGGCTTCTCGACCAGCGCGTGGAGCACACTCTCGCCCACGACCTTGTCGTCCATCTTAATGGGCCGCTCCCAGCGGAAGTCGGTGCCCGCGTACATCGCGTGGATGCCGGGGAGGCCGCCCACGTAGCCGGACACGATGCGGTCCATGGCGAAGAGAATGGTCGGGGGCGCCACGCCCTCGGCCAGCCAGTAGGGATTGCGGTCACCGATCCCGTGCGCCCAGTGGCGGATGGCGTCGCGGGTGGCCACCTCGATGTAGGGGTCCGGCCGGCGCACCGGCTTGCCGAGCCGCCCCTGCAGCTCGGCGAGGGCCTCGGGAGTGATCGTGGGGAAGCGGGTGGTCGCCAGCGTCTTCATGGTGTGCCGTCCTTTCGCGCTCTGCACGATACCATCGGCCCGTGCGCCTCTTCGACCGGAAGTTCGGCGCCGGCTTCCTCGCCGGCGTGCCCGCCGAGCCCGGCGTGTATCGCTTCTTCGACGCCGCGGGCGCCCTCCTCTATGTCGGCAAGGCGGTCAGCCTGCGGCGACGACTCGGCCAGTACCGGACGGCGCGGCGCAAGAAGCGGGAGCGCAAGCGCCGCGCGCTCGTGAAGGCGGCCGCCACGATCACCTGGGAGGTCTGCGAGTCGGACCTCGCCGCCTCGCTGCAGGAGCTGCGGCTCATCCAGAGTCTGCGCCCGCGAAAGAACGTCTCCGGCGCCTTCTCCTTCCTGTATCCCTTCATCGGGCTCCGCGTGGAGGGGCACGAGACGTTCTTCTGCCTGACCACGCGCCCGGAGATGGTGCCCGCGTTCGAGCTCCACGGGGCCTATCGCTCGCGCGCGATCACGCGCGAGGCCTTCGACGCCCTCGCGCGCCTCCTGCGCTTCGTGGGCCACCCGATCCCCCGTCTGCGCTGCCGCGAGGCGGCGGCCGGCGCCCGCGCGGTGGTGGTGGGCTTCCGTCGCTTGCCGGCGGGCGCCGCTCGCCGCTGGGCCGAGCTTCTCCGGGGCACCTCGCGCGAGGCCCTCGAGTCCCTCGCGCTCGAGCTGCTCGAGCATCCCGGCGCGGTGGCCCGGCGGGCCGAGATCCAGGAGGACCTGGCCGCCGTCGCGCTGTTCTTCGAGGAGGAGGCCGCGGCGCTGGCGCGGGCCCGCGGCGCAATCGGCTACGCCGCCTATCCGGTGCCGCAGCGCGAGCGCGATCTGCTGTTCGTGGAGTCGCGTTACAGTCGCGTTACGTGATCAGCCCGTAGAACTTCCCCGCGTTCTCGCAGACGATCTTCCGCACCGTGGCGGGCGGCAGGTGGCCGAACTGCTCCTCGATGTACTTCGAGGACTCGGGCCAGACACCGTCGCCGTGGGGATAGTCCGAGCCCCACATGAGCGTGTCCTCGCCGATCTCCTCGACAAGGCGAGTGCCGATGCGGTCGAACTGAAAGGTCGCCTTGCACTGCCGCTTCCAGTAGTCGCTGGGGCGCATCGTGAGGCCGAGGTCGTGGAAGCGGTCCTCACACTCGAAGTCCATGCGATCGAGCGCGTAAGGCAGCCAGCCGATGCCGCTCTCGCCGAACGAGATGCGCAGGCGCGGGTAGCGCTCGAGCACCGCGCTGCCGATGACGGCGGCGAGGATGTTGATCAGGTTCATCTGGAAGCCCGACACGCTGGTGAACATGGCGGCGCGCCGGGTGAGGCCGGTCGCCTTCTCGCGCACGCTGGGCGGCATCGTAGGGAAGGTGTGGAAGTGCAGCGGGAGATCCACCTCGTTCACCGCCTCCCAGAGCGGCTCCCACGCGGGATGCCACATGGGCTCCATGTCCCACGAGCACGAGAGCTCCAGCCCGCGCAGCCCGAGCTTGGCGACTCGGTGAATCTCTGCGACCGCCGCGCCGATGTCGCCATAGGGCAGGCACGCGAGCCCGATCTGCCGGTCCGGGTAGTGGCGACAGAAGTCGCGCAGCCAGTCGTTGTAGATGCGGAACATCTCCGCGGCCGCCTCGTGGTCACCCAGGCGCGTGGCCGCGCCGAGGATCCCGAAGATGATCTCGGCCTGCACGCCATCCCGCTCCATGTCCTGAATCCGAAGGTGCGGGTCCGTGGGACGGTAGACGCCGCGCTTGCCATCGTCGTAAAGACCGGTAGACGCCATGACGTCCGCGCGGTAGTGCATGCCCGCCACGTACTTCTGCCCGGAGGGCCCCACGCCGCCCACCAGGCCGAAGGCGGCGCCGTTCTTCGCCGTCCAGCACGGCCCGTCCGGTCCGTCGGTGACGTAGGGCATGCGCTCCTTGAGCGCGGCGGTGGCATTGCTCGTGAATAGGTCGGCGGGAATCCACGGCATGTCGATGTGGCAGTCGGCGGAGATGCGCGTGTAGTTCATGGCTTGAGCCTCAGCTCCTCGTACGGCGCGGAATAGGGAAAGTAGGGGATGAGCGCGAGCCCCGGCTCCTCCACGCGCGGCCCCACGCCGCGGATGAAGCCATTCTCCCAGATGGGGGCGTATGCCGCGCGCTCGTAGAGCAGGCGCTGGATCTGATGGAGCAGCTCCTCGCGCTTCTTCCGATCGGTCTCGCGTGCCTGCCGCTCGTAGAGGTCCTGCACCTCCGGGAGCACACCCGCCGCGTAGGGCGCGCCCTTCACGGCGAGGATCTGGAGGCGCGAGGCCGCGTTGCCCGCGGGGCCGAGCCCGCCGAACACCACGCCCTTGAGCTTCCCCTCCCGCCAGGCCGAGAAGAAGGCCGCGCGCTCCATGGTCCGGATCCTCATGCGGATGCCGACGGCGCTGAGATTGGCCACGATCGCCTCGCCCGCGCCCTCGTAGGGTGGCGCGATCGTGAACTCGCCGCCGTCGAAGCCGCGCGGGTACCCCGCCTCCGCGAGCAGCCGCTTCGCGCGCGCGGGATCGTAGGGATCGGGCTCGATGGTCAGCGCGAAGTCCATCGAGCGCGGCACCACGTTGCCGGTGAGCCCCGCGTAGCCGAGCTGCTCCGCCTGGTTGAGCGTCGGGCGGTCCACCGCCAGGCTCGCCGCCCGGCGCACGCGCGGATCGCGCCACGGCGAGGCCTGGTCCCACTGATCGCGGAAGTCGAGGAAGAAGATCGCGTTGCTGCGCACCGCCATGAGCTTGAGGCCGGGCGTGCGCCGCACCTCCTCGGCCACCGGGCCGTTGAGGAAATAGGCGATGTCCACGTCGCCCTTCTTGAGCGCGGCGCCCCGCGTGGTCTCGTCGGGCAAGCTTCTGAGGACGAGCCGCTTCACGCGTGGCGTCTTTCGCCAGTACCCCTCGAACGCCTCGAAGACCATCTCCACGCCGGGCGTGACGCTGACCACCTTGTAGGGACCCGCGCCGATGGGCGCCTTCTTGAAGCCCTCGTCGCCCACCTTCTCCACGTACTTCCGGGGCACCACCCAGCCCGCGCTGCTCGCGGTGGTGCCGTAGAAGGTGAGGAAGTCCGGCCACGGGTCCTTCAACCTGAACTGCACGCGGTTCGCGTCGAGGGCGCGCACCTCCTTCACCTTGTCCTTGAGGACGTCGGCGAACGCGCCCTTGTAGCGCTCGAAGGAGAACTTCACATCGTCCGCCGTCACCGGCTCGCCGTTGTGGAAGCGAACCCCGCTCCGCAGCCGGAAGTCGTAGACGAGCCCGTCCGGTGACACCGTCCACGACTCGGCGAGGCTCCCCGTGGTCGGCCCCGCGGGCATCGGCTTCACCAGCGCGTCGTGCACCGCGTAGAAGATCATGAAGGGCGTGATCGTGCCCTCGTTCTCCCCGGGATCGAGCCAGCGCGGCGCGAGCGTGAAGTGCACGGCCCAGGTCATCTGCCCGGCCGGCGGCGGATCGGCGGCGGCCGCGGGCGCGGCGTACAGCCCCTGGAGCAGGAGGACGAGAGCGAGCAAGCCGAGCCGTGGCGTCATGAACCCCCTCCCCCTCAGCCCCTCCCCGGCGCTGGGTGGGCCCATGATAAGCCACTGGGCTAGAATCCTCCTGCCCCATGACGCCGACACCACCGGAGACGCGCCCCTTCCAGGTCTTCCGCGGCGGCCGCGTGCTCAGCCTGCCCGAGCATCGCGGCGAGCCAGCCGACGTGCTGCTGGAAGGCGCGACGATTCGCGAGGTCGGCCCGCCGGGCCTCGCCACGCCCGCCGATGCCCAGGTGATCGACGCGCAAGATCGCCTGCTCATGCCCGGGCTGATCAATGCGCATACCCACGCGCACGGGACGCTCGGCAAGGGGCTCGCCGGCGATCGCTGGTCGCTCGAGCTGCTGCTGAACGCCAACCCCAGCGTGGCCGCCGAGCGCACGCTCGAGGACAAGCGCCTCTGCTCGACGCTCTCCGCGGTCGAGATGATCCGCAAGGGGGCCACGGCCTGCTTCGATCTCTTCGTGGAGTTTCCCGCGGCGACCGTCGACGGTATGCTCGCGGTGGGCGAGGGCTACCGCGACGCCGGGCTCCGCGCGGTGGTAGCGCCGATGATCAGCGACCGCACGCTCTACGCCGCCATCCCGGGCTTGCTCGACGCGCTTCCCGAAGCGGAGCGTGAGCGGCTCCAGCACATTCAGGCCGCGCCCACGGAGACGACGCTCGCCACCTGCGCCGAGGTCCTCCGCCGCTGGCCCTTTGACCGCGACCGGCTGCGCCCCGCGCTTGGCCCCACCATCCCGCTGCACTGCACCGACGAGCTCCTCACCGGCTGCCGCGATCTCGCGCGCGAGTGGGGCGCACCGCTCCAGACCCATCTGGCGGAGTCGCGCGTGCAGGCGGTGGCGGGTCCGGCGCGCTATGGTAAGAGCCTCACCGCGCATCTCGACGCGCTCGGCCTTCTCGGCCCCGGCTTCAGCGCGGCGCACGGAGTGTGGATCAGCCCCGACGACATCCGCCGCCTCGCCGATCGCGGCGCCGCCGTCTCGCACAACCCGCTGAGCAATCTCCGCCTCGGCGCCGGCATCGCGCCCGCCCATGCGATGCACGCAGCCGGCGTGCGCGTGGCGATCGGCACCGACGGCGCCAACACCTCGGACTCGCAGAGCGTGTTCGAGGCCATGCGCGCCGCCGCTTATCTTTCACGTGGGCGCAGTCTCGATCCGCGAGAGTGGCTCTCGGTAGGCGACGTGTTCCAGATGGCCACAATGGGCGGCGCGGCGCTGCTCGGCCTGCCCGGGATCGGCCGCATCGCGGCGGGCTACCAAGCCGACCTGGTGATGCTCGATCTCCGCCACGTGAGCTATCTTCCCCTGCACGATCCGCTCCTGCAGGTGGTGGGCGGCGAGAGCGGGCTCGCCATCGAGGGCGTGATGATCGGGGGCCGATGGGCGCTCCGCGACGGGCGCGTGCTCACGGTGGACGAGGAGCGGCTGCGCGCCCGGGTGCACGAGGCATCGGCCCGTCTCACGCCGGGCATCCGGAGCCGGATCGCTCTCTCCAAGGCCCTCGAGCCCTATCTCGACGCCTTCTGCCTGGCCCAGTCCCAGCGGCCGCTCCAGATGTGATACGTTCGCCCCCGGTCGACCCTTCACCCAATCGGAGACTCAGGACCATGGCCGAGAACACCGCCCTTCCCCTCGCCCGCTACACGATCCTCGACCTCACCCGCGCCCGCGCCGGGCCCACGTGCGTGCGCCAGCTCGTCGACTGGGGCGCGCGGGCCATCAAGATCGAGATGCCCGGCGGACGCGACGGCGACGGCATGGGCGGCAACCGCCACGGCTTCGACTTCCAGAACCTCCACCGCGGGAAGGAAGCGATCACGCTGAACCTCCGCGATCCCGAGGGCGTGGCGATCTTCAAGCGCCTCGCCAAGGACGCCGACATCATCGTGGAGAACTACCGCCCGGACGTGAAGCGGCGGCTGGGTATCGACTACGAGGACATCCGCGCGATCAACCCGCGCATCATCTACGGCAGCATCTCCGGCTTCGGCCAGAGCGGGCCATATCGCGATCGCCCCGGCGTGGACCAGATCGCGCAGGGCATGGGCGGGCTCATGTCCATCACCGGGCTACCCGGCCAGGGCCCCGTGCGCGTGGGCATCCCGATCGCCGATCTCTGCTCGGGCGTCTTCCTCGCCCAGGGCATTCTCGTGGCGCTGATCGAGCGCGAGACCACCGGGCAGGGCAAGTGGGTGCACACCTCGCTGCTGGAAGCGCAGCTCTCCATGCTCGACTTCCAGGCCTCCCGCTGGCTCATGTCCAAAGAAGTGGCGCCGCAGGCGGGGAACAATCACCCCACCGGCATTCCGACCGGCGTGTTCGAGACCAAGGACGGCCACATCAACATCGCCGCCGCGGGCGACGATCTCTATGGGCGTTTCTGCAACGCGATCGGGCGGCCCGACCTCCGCACCGATGCGCGATTCTCGACCGCCCGAGCCCGATCGAAGAACCGGGATGAAATGATGGCGGTGCTCATGCCGGTCACACGGCTCAAGACGAGCGCGGAGTGGATTCAGATCCTCAACGACGCGGGCGTGCCCTGCGGGCCGATCTATCGGATCGACGAAGCGTTCGCCGATCCGCAGGTGCAGCATCTCCAGATGGCGCAGCCGGTGACGTCACCCGTCCTCGGCGATCTCACCATCCTCGGCCATCCCGTCTCGCACGGCCCCAAGCGCCTCCCCATCCGGAAGTCGGCGCCCGAGCTCGGTCAGGACAACGACGGCATCCTGGGCAAGTTGGGCTTCGGCCCCGACCAGATCAAGGACCTCGCCAAGCGCGGCGTCATCTGACGGTGAGCGCAGTTCCGCTCGTGGACGCCGATGGCCATGAGCCCTTGCCGATCTGCCGCCGGCATCGGGAGTGGCTGATCGACTACTACAAGGGCCCCGACGGCGTCGTCCTTCGCTACTTCTCCGATGCCGTGCCGATTCGCAAGAAGGACCACGCGGACGACGAGCGGTCCGTGAAGCATCTGCGCGAGTGCCCACGCTGCCGTGCCTGGATCTCCACCATCGTCCCCGAAGCGCAGTATCATCGGCAGGCGCGTCTGGCCCGGTATTGCTGCGCCGGCATGTTCTGCGCCGTCGAGGAGCATGAAGTGCGCGGGTCGCCACGCTTCAGCTTCGACATGTTTCGCGGCGAGGATCCGTGCTGGCAGATCGACGGCCAGAACGTCTTCGCGGTTTACTGTCCATGGTGCGGCGCCAAGCTGCCCGACGGACCCTTCATCACGGAATAGCATCGCGAACGGAGGCGGCATGGACTTCGGGCTCTTCTACCTCATGCAGCGCGACGAAGCCTGGAGCGAGGATGCCGTCTACTCGTCCGACGTCCAGCAGATGCTGGCCGCGGAGGCGCTCGGCTATCACTCGGTGTGGATCGCCGAGCATCACTTCAACGACTACGGGCTCTGCCCGGCCCCGCCGGTGCTCGCCGCCTTCCTCGCCGCGCGCACCACGCGACTCCGCTTCGGCATGGGCGTCTCGCTCCTCCCACTCCATCATCCGGTGGATCTCGCCGAGCAGCTCGCCGTGCTCGACGTGGTGAGCGGCGGCCGGCTCGACGTGGGAATCGGACGCGGCGGCACGCTGCAGGACTACCAGACCTTCCAGTCCAACCGCGACGACGCGCGAGCGCGGGTGGAGGAGGGCATCGAGCTGCTCACGCGCTCGTGGACGGGCGCGCCCTTCGACTTCCAGGGGCGCTTCCACTCCGCGGAAGGCGTGCACGTGCGGCCGCGCCCGGTGCAGCGCCCGCATCCCCCGCTGTACATCGCCGCCAACAGCGAGGACAGCGTGCTCTCCGCGGCGCGTCTGGGCCTGCCCACGCTGGCATCGTTCTTCGTGCCGGTGGCCGAGCTCGAGCGCCGGCGCGACCTCTACCGCGACACCGCCCGCGGCGCCGGCCGCCCCGATGCGGAGATCGCCGCGCTGGAAGCGCGTGGGTGGGGGATGCGAGTCGTTCACGTGGCGCCGAGCCGGGCCGAGGCACTGGCCGCGGTGGAGGCGCCCTTCATGAGCTATCAGGGGAAGATGGCGATGCTGCGCTCCGATCGCACGGGCGGCTCCGTGCCCAACTCCTTCGACCGCAATCTGCTCCGCCTGCGCCCGTTCGAGGAGTACCTCAACGCGGGCTGGACGCATCTGGGCACGCCCGACGAGGTGCGCGAGGGGCTCGAGCGCTACATGGAGACGACCGGCATGCGGCGGCTGCTCCTCCTCATGGCCCTGCCCGGGATCGCCACCGACCTCGCATTGCGGTCGATGCGGATGTTCATGGACCACGTGGCCCCGAAGCTCTCGGCGGCGACCGCTCGCGCCGTCTCGGGTTGAGGGCCGCGCCATGAAGGTCGCCGGGCTCGAGACCTATTTTCTCGCCGCGCCCCTGCCGCAGCCGGTGCGCACGTCCACCCATGTGATCTCCGCAGTGAGCGAGGTGGTGGTGCGGCTCACCACCGACGCGGGCCACGTCGGGATCGGCGAAGGGCATGGGCCCTTCCTCTTCCAGCAGGGGCCCGAAGGCCTCCGCACCGTCGGCAATATCCTGCGCGCCATCACCCCGCTCGTGGTCGGCCAGGATCCCTTCGACACCGAGCGCATCTGGCAGGATCTCTTCGCCCTCACGTACACGAGCGTGCGCGGGATCCCCACCCTCGCGCGGCAGCAGCGGCCCCTCATCACCGCGCTGAGCGCCATCGACATCGCCCTGTGGGATCTCAAGGGCAAGGCGATCGGCCGGCCGGTGCACGCGCTGCTCGGCGGCGCGCTCCGCCCGCGCGTGCCCGCCTACGTCACCGGCTTCTACTACCGCGACGGCGAGACGGACGACGATCTCCGCCGCGAGGCCGCGATGTATCTCGAGGCGGGCTACCGCACGCTGAAGCTCAAGGTGGGCGGGCTCACGCCGGAGGCCGACGCCACGCGCGTCGGCAAGATCCGCAAGGCGGTGGGCAAGGACGTGCAGCTCATGGTGGACGCGAACCAGGGCTGGAGCCTTCCCGACGCGCTGCGCGCCGCCGACCTCCTCGCCGAGCACGACATCTTCTGGTTGGAGGATCCGATGCCCTGGTACGACGAGCGCCAGACGCTCCGCCGGCTCAAGGCCGCGACGAAGATCCCCCTCGCCGCCGGGGAGACCGAGGTGAGCCCGTTCGGCCTGCGCACCTTGCTGGCCGAGGGCCTGGTGGACTACCTCATCGTCGACTCCACCTGGGCCGGCGGGCTCACCACGTGGCGCAAGGCCGCGGTGCTGGCCGAGCTCCATCAGATCCCCATGGCCGCTCACCACGATCCGCAGATCCACGTGCACGCGGTGGCGGCCAGCCCCACCGGCTTCATCCTGGAATCGTTCGCCGATCCCACGCGCGATCCGCTCTGGTTCGAGCTCTTCCGCGAGCGGCCGGCCATCGTGGATGGCTTCATGGCGGTGCCCGAGACGCCCGGCCTCGGCCTCGAGCTGCGCGACGAAGCGCTACAGAAGTACGGCGTGAAGGTCGGCTGAGCCGATGCGCGCCGCCGCCCTCGGCCTCGTCGTCGCGCTGGCGCTGCTGTCGCTGCCTGCACCGTCCGCCCACGCCAAGGACTGCCGCGGCGAGACCCCGCTGCCCGCCGATCACGCCGTCGTCCCCGCTGCGTCCAGCGTCCCCGCCGAGATCGCCGCATTCCTGGGTGAGTGGAGCGGCACCTGGACGGCGCGCGGGCAGGAGTGGGAGTGCATGGTGCTGGTCGTGCAGGAGGTGTACGCGAACGGCTACGCGCGCGGTGTGTACAGCGTGGGCATGGCCGAGGCGCCGGGCAATTCGGCGCCAACGTTCTTCAAGATAGCCGGACGCATCGCCGATGCAACCCTGCGCTTCACCCTTCCCATAGAGCTGCCGACCGCCTTCGCGTATCGCTTGGACGGCGACCGCTTGCTCGGCACGTTCAACGGCGACCGCGCCGAGGTGATCCTGACGCGGGTGCCGGACCTGGCCGCGCTCGAGTGTGGCACCGCCTACCGCACGCCCGTCGCCGCACCCGGTGCGACTCGCGACCGCCTCACCGCCGGCGAGCTGCTCGCGACGCCGGAGGACTCAAGGCGGCCGATCCACAACGACTACTTCCTCCCCATCGGCCCCGTTGGCCCACCACGTCACACCCTTCGTGGGATCCTGACGGTGCCGCCCTTCACCGCTGCGCCCACGCAACTCGGCTGTGATGCGCGCTCCCAAGATATCCCCGGATTCTCCGTCGCGTTCTTTACGGATGGGGACCAGCTCGTGCCCGTACTCCGCGACGTGATCCCCGGCGCGCGCATCATCCTCTCGCGCGGGCGCGTCTGGTCCGAGCCGGGCGACGGCGGCCTCTCGCGCGCGTCGTTTCCGTTCGTGGCCATCAACGACGTCAACAACTTCACCCACAACGTGATCGCGACCTTCGTCTACGACGACACGCGCGTGTCGAGCCTCGCCGTGCAGACGGTGCAGGAGACGGCGATGTGGGCCAAGCTGGACTACGCCGCGCGCCTTCCCATGAGCTACACGCCCGGCCCCATTCCCGGCGAGGCGGCGCAGCGCGCCGAGCTCCGCGCCGTCGTCGCCGCGGAGCTGCCGATGCGTCCGTGGTCCTCCCTCGGAAACGTGCCCGCCCTCGCCGGCTTCGACGGCGACTCTCGGACGGAGGACGTGAGCGCCAGCGGCCTCGTGATGGACGGCGTGCTCTACGTGCGGGGCTGCAACACGCGCTACGGCCCCTTCCCCTATTGCCGCCAGATGCGCCACGGCGTCTTCTCCGTGACGAAATCGCTCGGCGCCGCCGTGGCCCTGCTGCGCCTCGCCCAGAAGTACGGCGACGCGGTCTTCGACGCCGAGCTGACCGACTATCTGCCCGCCGGTGCCCACGCAGGCTGGAACAAGGTCACGTTCGCGCACGCGCTCGGCATGACCACCGCCATCGGCGACGAGAAGCCGGTCCGCGAGCCCAACGACATCGTCGCGGACGAGAATCGCCCAAAGATGTTCCGCTTCCTGGAGAAGCGGACCGCGCGCGAGAAGCTCGACCTCGCCCTTTCCTACCGGCGCTATCCCTGGAACCCCGGCGAGGTGCTTCGCTACAACTCGACGCAAACCTATGTCCTCGCCTGGGCCATGGATGCCTACCTCAAGCGGCGCGAGGGGCCGCAGGCGAATCTCTGGGACATGATGCGCCGCGAAGTGCTCCGGCCCATCGGCATTCTCGACACCCCGATCATGCGCACCCTCGAGCCGGAGGGCCGGCCGGGCCTGCCCATTCTCGCTTACGGCATGTACCTCAGCGTCGACGACGCGGCGAAGCTCGCCGGCCTGCTCCAGGCGGGTGGACGCCACGGGGGCGTGCAGCTCCTGAGCCCCACCCGCCTCGCCGACGCGCTCTATCAGAAGGACGCCGGCGCGGGGCTGCCCACCGGCGGGATCAATCAGTTCGGCGACGGGCGCTATCACTTCTCCTTCTGGTCGATTCCCTATCGAGCCGCCGCCGGCTGCACCGTCCGCGTCCCGTTCGCGCTGGGCTACGGCGGCAACGTCGTGATGCTCCTTCCCAACGGGATCTCCACCTTCCGCTTCTCCGATGGCGGCAATCTCGACGTCGACTCGATGGTGCTGGCCGGCGACGCGCTGCGCCCGCTCTGCACATCCGCCGGGCCGACCCCGCCGGCCGCGCCGCCCCTTACCGCCGCGCAGATCGCCGCCGACGTGGTCGGGCGCGCGTACACCGTCGGCCCCTCCCGGATCACCTACGCGCCGGAGGGCCGCGTCTACAGCCGCTGGCCCGAGGGCGTGGACGTGGGCACGTGGCGCGTCACCGCCGACGGGCGCTTCTGCCGCATCTGGCACGTCTCGGACGGCGGGCGCGAGCGCTGCTACGTCGTGCGGCCGACCGCGGACGGCTGGCAGCTCGACAACCCCGAGCGATTCACGCGGGTGCTGCTCAAGCGCGCGCCCGCCGAGTGAGGGAGAGGACCCGCCCATGCCCGTCGTCTTCGAGAAGCGCGGACCCATCGGCCTCGTCACGCTGAGCCGGCCCAAGTCGCGCAACGCCTGGGGCGCGGACTTCAACGAGGGCCTCGCGAAATATTTTCTCGCCATGGAGGACGACGACGAGATCCGCTGCGCCGTCCTCACCGGCGACGAGGCGGGCGGCGCCTTCTCCGCGGGCGCCGATCTCAAGGACCCGAAGACGCATACGATGGCCTCCGCCGCCGACTTCATCAAGAGCCTGCCCAAGCGCCGCGACCGTGCCTTCGAGGTGCTGGGCAATTTCCCCAAGCCCCTCGTGGGCGCGGTGAACGGTTACGCGGTGGGCATCGGCTGCATCGTGACGTTCTGCTGCGATCTGCTCGTGGCCTCTGACCGCGCGGAGTGGCGGCTGCCCCAGGTGAAGCTCGGCATCCTGCCCGCCTACGGGGGCGCCGCGCGCCTCGCGCGCTGGGTGGGGCGCGGCAACGCCATGCGCCTCACGCTCGGCATTCCGCTCGGCGCGGAGGAAGCGCTCCGCATCGGCCTCGCCCAGTGGGTGGTGCCGCACCCGCGCCTCATGGACAAGGCCCTCGAGGTGGCCGAGCACCTCGCCTCCCTGCCCCCGCTGGCCGCGCGGCTCGCCAAGGAGTCGCTGATTCGCGGGCTGGACGTGCCGAACCTCGCCGACGCCTCGCTGGTTGACCTCTACCGCTTCGCGACCCTCGAGCTCACCGAGGACAAAGCAGAGGGCCACGCGGCCTGGCGGGAGAAGCGCAAGCCGACGTTCCGCGGCCGCTGAGCGGCCGGCGGCGCCTCCGCTCACTCCGTCGCGCGATCACTTGCTGTAGCTGATCCGGTAGATCGCGCCCGCGTGGTCGTCGGAGACGAGCAGTGAGCCGTCCTTCATCACGAGCACGTCGACCGGCCGGCCGAGATAGGCGTTGTTCTCCACGAGGCCGTTCATGAAGGGCTCGACGCTCTTCAAGGTCCCGTTGGGGTTCAGGAACACCGCCACCACGTCGGCCGCGTACTTCCTCGTGCGGTTCCACGGGCCGTGCCGGGCGATGAAGATCGCGTTCTGATACTTCTCCGGGAACATCTTGCCGGTGTAGAAGCGCATCCCGAGGGGCGCCGCGTGCGGGCCGAGGAGGGCCGCCGGCCTGGTGAAGTCGGCGCACGACTTGCCCCAGCCGAACTCGGGATCGAGCAGATCGCCTTGATGGCAGTACGGGTAGCCGAAGTGCTGACCGGTTTTCGTGAGGCGGTTCAGCTCGTCGTTGGGGAGATCCTCGGTGAGCCAGTCGCGCTGATTGTCGGTGAACCAGAGCTCGCCCGTCTTGGGATGGAAGTCGAAGCCCACGGTGTTGCGCACGCCCCGGGCCACGATCTCCATGCCGCTGCCGTCGAGGTTGATGCGGCGGATCTGCGCGTAGTCGTCGCCGGTCGTGTCGCAGATGTTGCACGGCGCGCCCACCGGGATGTAGAGCTTACCGTCGGGCCCGATCCGGATGAACTTCCAGCCGTGCGGCACCACGCCGGGCAGCTTGTCGTAGACCAGCACCGGATCCCTGGGCTTGTCCAGCGTGCTCTCGATGTCGTCGTATCGCGTGACCTCCTTCGGCGTGGCCACGTAGAGCGAGCCCTTGTAGAACTCGATCCCGTTCGGGAGCATCAGCTTCTCGGCGATGGTCTTGACCTCGCGCGCCCCGCCCTTGTCGATGACCGCGTAGATCTTGCCCGCCACGAAGTTGGAGCTGACGAACAGCGTGCCCTTGTCACCGAGCCGCATGCCGCGCGCGTCGAGGATCTCGGGCACCCACACCTCGACCTTGAAGCCGGCGGGCACCCTGATCTTGCCGACGGGAAGCTGCGCCGCCGGCGTCGGCACGGGGAACGGGGGCACCGGCGCCATCTGCGCGCCCGCGCCGGTCTTGGGACGCCCGATCGCCCAGAACGGCACTTCCTCTTCCTTGGGCGGCGCCGTTGGCTGCTGCTGGGGGCGAGCGGGCACCGGCATGATGCCGAAACAGGTGAGAATCGCGAGCAGCAAAACTGCCAACCGCGCCATCGAGGATGAAGTCACGCCCCACTCTAGCGCGGTCGGGCGGGTGAGGAAAGGAGCGCGGGAGGGCTGTAACAAAGAACAGCCTCCCGGCCGGGGGGACCGGGAGGCTGCTAGCCACCCCGGAGAACGCCTCGCGGCGCTCCGAGGCGGGTGAAGCTCATTTCATCGAGAGATCACACCCGATGGTGGTGCTCGTGAATCTCGGTATCGCCGCCGCCCCCGCGGCTCATCGCCACGAGACCGAGCACGATCACGACCAGCAGCACGGCGCCGATGATCAGGGCCACCGTGGGCTGCATCCCGAAGATCCGGCCGCTATCATGGTCCACCACCGTGGTCTTCTCGGTATTGCGCTCGATGGTGCTGGTGGACGGCGGCTGCGGCGTGTCCTGCCGCATCTGGCCGCTCGGCGCGGCCGGGTCGGGCGAGGTCACCGGCGGCGGCGTCACCGCGCCGGGCTTGGTAGGCTCCGTCGGCGGCGTGGACGGCGCGGCGGACGGCGGAGCGGTTTGCTGTGCGCTCACGTCGTAAGCGAGCCCGCCCAGCAGGAGCAGGCTCAAGCAGGCTGCGAACACCCAGTACGTACGCTTCATAGGTGCAGTCCTCCTGTTCGTCGAGGCGCCGCCGGTGCGGGCGACGCCGTTGGGAAAGAGAGGAGCAATGCGGGTGCCACGCGCGTTCGCATCGAGGATTCACGCGGTTGGCGTCTCGGGGGGGTCCCGGGCGGAAATCGCCCACGCACTCTCTCCCAGGTAAGCCCTACCGGGCGGTTCAGACGGGCGTGGCGGGGCGGCCAGGTTCCCGCTATGATCTCTGGCGCAGCGGGGGCGGCCCGGCCCGCCCGAGCCACCACTCACAAAGGGGAACCACCGTGCGACCGAACAAGATGAAGCAGCTTTGGCGCGAGGGGAAATGCGTCACCATGGGGTGGCTCTCGGTGTCCCACGGCTTCACCGCCGAGATCATGGCGCGCCAGGGCTTCGATGCGCTCGTCGTGGACATGCAGCACGGCCTCACCGACATGAACGACGTGTGGCCGATGCTCCAGGCCATCTCGCAGACCGACACGGTGCCAGTGGTACGCGTGCCGTGGAACGATCCGGCCACCATCATGAAGGCGCTCGACTTCGGCGCCTACGCGATCCTCGTCCCCCTCATCAACACCGCCGAAGACGCCGCCAAGGCGGTGGCGGCCTGCCGCTATCCGCCGGTGGGCATGCGGTCGTCCGGCCCCGTGCGCGCCGTCCACTACGGCGGCCCCGACTACGTGGCCAAGGCCAATGACGAGATCGTGGTGATGGGGATGGTGGAGACCAAGGAAGGGCTCGCCAATCTCGACGCGATCTGCGCCACCCCGGGGCTCGATGCCATTTACATCGGTCCTTCCGATCTCGCTTTCGCCATCGGCATGAATCCTCGCCCCGACAACCCCGATCCCGTCCACATGGCGACCTGCGACAAGATCCGCGACACCGCCCACAAGCACGGCAAGAAGGCCTGCATGCACTGCGCGAGCGGGACCTTCGCGGCGGGCGCGGTCAAGCGCGGCTACGATCTCGTCATGGTGACCTCCGACCTGGCCTCGATGATGGCCGGGGTGAAGAAGCATCTCGACGACCTCAAGGCCGCGACGGCGTGACGCTCCGCGGGAGCGGTAGTACAATCACCAAATTCCAGGAAAGGTGAGCGACCCCACATGCGCTATGAGGCACCTGAATCGCTCGAGGGGGCAGTCGCCCTCCTCGCGGGCGCGAAGGGCGAGGCCCGGGTTCTGGCGGGAGGCACCGACCTCCTTGTCCAGATGCGGGCCGACATCCTCGAGCCCGATCTGATCGTCGACATCAAGAAGATCCCCGAGACGCGCGCAATCACCGAGGAAAACGGCGGCTGGCGCATCGGAGCCGCCGTCACCGGCGCCGAGCTGAAGGAGCACCCGCGGCTCAAGAAGGTGTGGCCGGGCGTGATCGAGGCCGCCAACCTCATCGGCTCGACGCAGGTGCAGGGCCGCGCCACGATGGGCGGCAACCTCTGCAACGGCTCGCCCGCCGCGGACAGCGTGCCGGCGCTCATCGCCGCGGGCGCCATCGCCACGCTGGCGGGGCCGAACGGAAAGCGCGATCTGCCGGTCGAGGACGTGATGCTCGGGCCCCGGAAGCTCGCCCTGCAGAAGGGCGAGATCGTGGCCTCGTTCCTCCTGCCTCCGCGGCCCCCGCGCTCGAGCGACGCATATCTCCGCTTCATCCCCCGCACCGAGATGGACATCGCGGTGGTGGGGGCGGGCGTGAGCCTGACGGTGGACGGGGCGGGCACGATCACGGCGGCGCGCGTGTCGCTGGGCGCGGTGGCCGCGCGCGTGCTGCTCGTGGCCGAGGCGGCGCAGGCCATCATCGGGAGCCGGCTCGACAAGCCGGCGCAGGACCGGCTGGAGGCGGCCGCGCAGGCCGCGTGCCGGCCCATCGACGACAAGCGGGGTACCGTGGAGTTCCGAATTCAGGTCGCGGGCGTGCTGGCGCGCAGGGCCGCCTTGATCGCGCTCGACCGTGCGAGGAATAGCTAGATGGCCAAGCATCATGTCGAGGCGATCGTGAACGGCGATCCGGTGGAGTTCCTCTGCGAGACGGAGGAGACCCTGCTGGACGTGCTGCGTGACACGCTCAATCTGACCGGAAGCAAGGAAGGCTGCGCCTCCGGTGACTGCGGCGCGTGCAGCGTCATGCTGGACGGGCGGCTGGTGTGCTCGTGCCTGGTCCTGGGCGCGGAGATGAACGGAAGAAAAGTCGACACCATCGAGGGGATGGCCACCGGCGAGAAGCTCCATCCTCTCCAGCAGGAGTTCCTCAAGCACGCGGCGCTCCAGTGCGGGATCTGCACCCCGGGCGTGCTGGTGGCGGCGAAGGCCCTGCTCGATCGGAACACGGACCCCAGCGAGACCGAAGTGCGGTACTGGCTGGCCGGCAACCTCTGCCGGTGCACGGGGTACGACAAGATCGTGACCGCGGTGATGGACACCGCCGCGTCGATGAGAAAGGGATAGGGGACATGGCCGAGACCAACGGACACGCCAACGGGACCAACGGTCAGCACGCGGTCGGCACCCGCAACATCCGTCCAGACGGGGTGGACAAGGTTACCGGGCGCGCGCGCTTCGGCGCCGACTACAATCTGCCCGGTCAGCTCGTCGGGCGCGTGCTGCGCAGCCCGCACCCGCACGCGCGCATCGTCTCCATCGACACCACGAAGGCGGAGGCCCTGCCCGGCGTCAAGGCCGTCATCACCCGGGACGACTTTCCGGATCAGTCGTCGGAGTTCATCCCCGCCGGCGAGATGATGATGAACTACAAGGACGTGGTGCGGAACGTCATGGCCCGCGAGAAGGCGCTCTACGAGGGCCACGCGGTGGCCGCGGTGGCGGCCACCAGCGTCGCCATCGCCCGCCGGGCCCTCAAGCTCATCGCCGTGAAGTACGAGGTGCTGCCCCATGTGATCGACGTGGTGGCGGCCATGGCCCCCAACGCGCCCCTGCTCCACGACGATCTCTTCACCGCGGGCGTCGAGCCCAAGCCGGACAAGCCCTCCAACGTCGCCAAGCGCGTCGAGATCAAGCTGGGCGACGTGGACGCGGGCTTCGCCAAGGCCGACCTCGTCGTCGACCGCGAGTTCAAGACCGCCCCGGTCCATCAGGGCTATATCGAGCCGCATGCCGCGCTGGCCACCGTCTCCGAGGACGGCACCACCGAGTGCTGGACCACGACGCAGGGCCACTACATCGTGCGCGCACACTGCGCGCGCCTCCTGGGTCTCGACATCGGCAAGGTGCGCGTCACCGCCACCGAGATCGGGGGCGGATTCGGGGGCAAGACGGTCGTGTACCTCGAGCCCCTCGCCATCGCGCTGTCGAAGAAGGCCAAGCGGCCCGTGAAGATGGTGATGTCGCGCGAGGAGGTGTTCAAGGCCTCCGGACCCACCTCGGGCGCCACCGTCCGGGTCAAGCTGGGCGCCACCAAGGATGGCAAGTTCGTGGCCGCCTTCGCCGAGCTCAAGTATCAGGCGGGGGCCTTCCAGGGCTCGCCCGTGCAGCCCGGCGTGATGTGCGCCTACGCGCCCTACGACATCGAGAACGTCCACGTGATCGGCTACGACGTGGTGTCCAATCGCCCGAAGGTCGCGGCCTATCGCGCCCCCGGCGCGCCCATCTCGGAGTATGCGGTCGAGAGCGTGGTGGACGAGATCGCCAAGAAGCTCGGCGTCGATCCGATCCAGCTCCGCATGATGAACGCCGCCCGCGAGGGCACCAAGGCGGCTTATGGCCCCAAGTTCGGGCCCATCGGCCTCGAGGAGACGCTCAACTCCATCAAGAAGACCGAGCACTGGAACACGCCCCTCCGGAAGTGGCAGGGTCGCGGGGTCGCCTCCGGCTTCTGGTTCAACATCGGCGGCGAGACCTGCGTGTCGCTCACGGTGAACGAGGACGGCACGGTCTCGCTCATGGCGGGGACGCCGGATATCGGCGGGCTGCGCGCGTCGCTGGCCGCGGTGGCCGCGGACGAGCTGGGCGTGCCCTACGACAAGGTACGGCCCATCATCGGCGACACCGGCTCGCTCGGCTTCAACTTCCTCACCGGCGGCAGCCGCTCGGCGTTCTCCGGGTCCATGGCCATCGTGGAGGCGGCCAAGCTGATCAAGGCCGATCTCATCGCGCGGGCCTGCAAGCTCTGGGAGGCCAAGCCGGAGCAGGTCGAGTGGAAGGATGGAGCAGTCCGGCCGCTCGGCGCCCTCGCCGAGAAGGTGAAGCCCATGACCGTCGTGGACTTCGCCAAGGTGGCGGGCAAGACCGGCGGCCCCATCGCCGGCCTGGGCCGCATCAACGCCCAGGGCGCGGGCCCGAGCTTCGGCACCCACCTGGTCGATCTGGAGGTGGACCCCGAGACCGGGCGCGTCACCATCCTCCGCTACACGGTGGCTCAGGACGCGGGCAAGGCGCTCCACCCCGCCTATGTCGAGGGCCAGTATCAGGGCGGCGCCGTCCAGGGCATCGGCTGGGCGCTCAACGAGGAGTACATCTACGGGGAGGACGGCAAGCTCCAGAACGCGGGCTTCCTCGACTACCGCATGCCGGTGGCCTCCGACGTGCCGATGATCGACACCGTGCTCGTGGAGGTCGGCAATCCCAAGCATCCATACGGGGTGCGGGGCGTCGGCGAGACGCCCATCGTGCCGCCGCTCGGGGCCATCGCCAACGCGATGGAGAACGCGACCGGGATCCGGTTCACCGAGCTGCCGATGTCACCGCCCAAGGTGCTCAAGGCGCTCAAGGACAAGGGTCTCAACAAGGTTTCGTAAGGGCGCCAGGCATGGCGCGCGTGGTGCTGATCGGCAACCTCGCGCAGCTGACGGGGGGCGTCGCCGAGTTCGAGCTCTCGGCGACGTCCGTCAAGCAGCTCTTCGAGCAGCTCGCCACCCTGCACCCCGCCATCGAGCCCCATCTCGAGCAGGGCGTGGCCGTGGCCATCGACGGCCAGATCGTGCAGGAGGCGCTCTTCGAGCCGATCGGCCCGCGGAGCGAAGTGTTCATCATGCCCGCGATCGCGGGCGGCTGCTGAGGGCTGCCGGCATGCGCTACCGTCCGTTCGGTCGTACCGGCTTGAAGGTCTCCGCGGTGGGATTCGGCTGCTGGCCCATGGCCGGCGACCGCTACGGCGCGATCGAGGATGACCAGGCCGTCAAGGCCATCCATCGCGCGCTCGATCGCGGGGTGAACTGCGTGGACACCGCCCCCGCCTACGGCGCCGGCCACTCCGAAGAGGTGGTCGCCCGCGCCCTCGAGGGCAAGCGGAAGGACGTCACCCTCGTCACCAAGTGCGGGGTGAAGGCGCCGCCCCCGGGCCAGCTCGGGCCGCTGCGCGACGCGAGCCGCACGAACATCCTCCGCGAGGTCGACGCCAGCCTGCAGCGCCTGCGCACCGACTGGGTGGACGTGCTGCTCGTGCACTGGCCGGACGCCCAGACGCCGTTCGAGGAGAGCATGCGCGCGCTGGAGGAGGTCGTGGCGACAGGGCGCGCCCGCTTCGTGGGCGTGTCGAACTTCACCGGCGCCATGCTCCGCGAGTGCCTCGGCACGCGCCGGGTGGACGTCTCACAGGTGGGCTATCACATGTTCGACCGCCGCCAGGAGACCGAGACCTTCCCGCTGTGTCGCGAGGAGGGGATCGCCGTGATGGGCTACGGCTCGCTGGGCCACGGCCTCCTCACCGGCGCCTTCTCGTCCGACACGGCCTTCGATCTCAAGAACGACTGGCGTGGGGGCGGCGTGGCCTTCGGCCAGCCCATCTTCCGCCGCGAGAACTTCGTGGCGAATCTGGGCGTGGTGGAGCGTCTGCGCCGCGAGGTGGCGGCGCCGCGTGGCGTGCCGCTCTCCCACATCGCGCTCGCCTGGGTCCTCGCCAATCCGGCCGTCAGCACCGCGCTGGTGGGCGCGCGCACGCCCGCCGAGGTGGACGCCAACGACGCCGGCGCCGAGCTGACGCTGACCAAGGACGAGCTCGCAACCATCGACACGATCCTCGCCGGAGTGGCGGGCCGGGTGCGCGAGTTCACGCCGCTGCGCCCCGCCATGGAGCCGTGGGGCGAGGAGATTCCCGCCCCGCGCGCCTAGAGCCCGCCGTGCACGTCGGGATCTTCATCGAGGAGCTGCGCCAGGGGGCGAGCCAGGCCGAGGCCTTCCGCGACATCTTCGAGCTGGCCGACCGGTGCGAAGCCTGGGGTGTGCCGTGCGTGTGGCTCGGCGAGATTCACTTCACGCCCACGCGCTCGGTGATCTCGGCTTCCCTCCAGGTCGCGAGCGCCATCGCCGCGCGCACTCGCCGCCTCCGCGTCGGCACGGCCGTGCAGGTGCTGCCGCTGAATCACCCCCTGCGCATCGCCGAGGAAGCGGCCACCGTCGACCAGATCAGCGGGGGGCGCTTCGAGTTCGGCATCGGGCGCAGCGGCGTGGTGCGCACCTACGACGTCTATGGCGTCCGCTACGCGGAGAGCCAGGCGCGCTTCCGCGAGGCGCTGGACATCATACGCCTCGCCTGGCGGGGCGAGCCCTTCAGCTACGAGGGCGAGTTCTACCGCGTGCAGGGCGCGGTGGTGGTGCCGCGCCCCGTGCAGCAGCCGCATCCGCCCATTCGCATGGCCACGACCAGCGACGAGACGTTCCCGGCCGCCGGGCGCATGGGCCTGCCGATCTTCGTGGGCCTGCGCACCACCGAGCTCGACGATCTCCAGCAGCAGCTCGCCCCTTATCGAGAGGCCTGGCGTGAATCGGGCCATCCGGGGAACGGAAGCGTCTACCTCCGCATCCCCGTCTACGTCTCGCCCACGGCGGAAGGCGCGCGCGAGGAGCCGCGCGCGAGCATGTCGGCCTTCTTCGCGCGCCAGACCGAGCTGGCCCGCGCGGCGGTGGGCCGCGCCGGCGCGGGCCCGGCCGACAAGCGGCGCATGCAGGCCGAGCGCATGGCGAATCTCACCTACCAGGACGTCCTGGCCCGCAAGGTCGTGTTCGGCACCGCGCCTGCTGTCGTCGACCGGTTGAAGCAGCTCGCGGCCGAGCTGGGCCTCGACGGCATCATCGCCGAGCCGAATCCGGGCGGGCTGATCCCGGCGGAGCTCGAGACGCGCAGCCTGCGCCTCCTCACTCACGACGTGATTCCCGCGCTGGCGTGAGCCCGATGGCGCGGCCGAGCATCGGGCGCGTCCTCGCCCTGGTCGCCGCGTGGGTGGTGGCCATCACCGTCCTGCACGTCGCGATCAATCACCGGCCCGCCCTCGCGCCGCGTGCCGAGGCCCGGACGCTCGCGGTCGGCGGCCTCCCCGTCACGTGAAACCTCACCCTGCCGATCGCCAGTGTGGCGATGTCGCGGGACGCGGAGGGGCGCTCGGTGGTCGACGTGACCCTCGCCGACTCCATCGCCGAGTACCAGAAGTACAGCGGCTGGCCGGAGCTCAAGGAGTCGTTCATGGCCGGCAAGGTGCGCGCCGCGTATCTGCTCGCGCCCATGGTCATGGACCTGGTGGAGAGCGGCGTCCGGGCCAAGATCGTCTCGCTGGGCCATCGCTCGGGCGCCGTCATCATGGTGCGCACGGACTCGCCGGCCCGGAGCTTCCGCGACCTGCGCGGCAAGCGCGTCGCCATCCCCAGCCGCTTCGCAGTGGACCATCTCTTCGTGCGCCGCATGCTCAAGGAAAACGGCATGACCGTGCGTGACGTCGAGCTGGTGGAGATGGCGCCGCCCGACATGCCGGCCGCCCTCTACGCGCGGCAGGTGGACGCCTACGCCACCGGCGAGCCCTTCGGCGCGGTGGCGGAAGTCGGAGGCTACGCGCGCATCCTCTACATGACGCGCGACAAGTGGCCCACCTACGTGTGCTGCGTCCTCACCGTGCACCAGGACCTGATCGACCGCGACCCTGCCACCGTCCAGCAGATCGTGAACCACGTCCTGTCCGCTGGGGCATGGCTCGAGACCGCTCAGGCCAACCGTGATCTCGCCGCCGATCTCGCCGCCGGGCCAGGCGTCTTCAATCAGCGGGCGGACATTCTGAAGCATGTGCTGTCGAATCCCCGCGATCGCGTGACCTATGCCGATCTCCGCCTGGTCCGCGCGGAGCTGGACGATCTCATGGAGGCCTCGCTCGAGGCCGGCATCATCCGCCAGCGCATCCCCTACGAGCGCTACGTGGACGACTCGTTCCAGCGCAATGCCCGCCCGGTGGACATCCGTGTCGCGCGCTAGCCTGCGGGGGCTCACCGCCGCGGCGCCCGTCCTCGCGCTGCTCGTGATCTGGCACCTGGCGGTGGTTGCGAGCGGGAGCCTCATCTTCCCCACTCCCGTCCAGGTCGCGGTGGGGCTGATCGATCTCGCCCGCCAGGGGCTCTTGCTCAAGCACGTGGTGGCGTCGCTGTTTCGCGTGACGGTGGGTTATCTCCTCGCGGTGGCGCTGGCGGTGCCCGTCGGCATGCTGATGGGCTGGTTTGCGAGCGTGCATACGTTCCTCAACCCGCTGGTGCAAGGGCTGCGCCCGATCTCGCCCATCGCCTGGATCCCGCTCGCCATCCTCTGGTTCGGCGTGGGCGATCTCTCCCCGATCTTCCTGATCTTCCTCTCGTCGTTCTTCCCCATGGTGGTGGGGACGGCGGCCGGGGTGATGACGATCGACGCAAAGTACCTCCGCGCCGCTCGGAACTTCGAGTTCTCCGGGCTGCGGCTCTTCCGCTCCGTCGTCCTGCCCGCCGCCCTGCCCCAGATCGTCACGGGCATGCGCATCGGCCTCGGCGTCGCGTGGCTCGTGGTGGTGGCCGCCGAGATGATCGCGGTGAGCTCGGGCCTGGGCTATCTCATCATCGACTCGCGGAACGCCGGCAATCGCTACGACCTGGTCGTCGCCGGCATGCTCGTGATCGGGGCGGTGGGCTTCGCCCTGGACATCGTCATGCGCCGGCTCGAGCGGCTCGACGAGGTGCGCTGGCGTTATGAGAGCTGACACCCGGTGACGCCCAAGATCGACGTGCGCGGGCTCACCAAGACCTTCCATCCCCGCGGCGGCCCGGTGCCCGTCCTCGACGGCGTCAGCTTCACGGTGGGCGACGGCGAGTTCGTGGCCATCGTCGGGCCCTCCGGCTGCGGGAAATCGACGCTCTTGAGCCTGCTGGCCGGCTTCGAGACGCCGGACGCGGGCGAGACGCGCGTGGACAACCGACCCGTGAGCGAGCCCCGGCGCGAGGCGATCTTCATCTTCCAGCAGCCGTCCTTGTTCCCGTGGCTCGACCTCGCCGACAACATCGTCTTCGGGCTCGACAGGGAGGCCGCGGCGGCGCGCCGCGCGCGCGCCGCCCACTACATCGAGCTCGTCGGGCTCCAGGGGTTCGAGCACGCCTTTCCCCGCGAGCTGTCCGGCGGCATGCAGCAGCGCGCGGAGCTGGCGCGGGCCCTCATCGTGAAGCCGGAGATCCTCTATCTCGACGAGCCCTTCGGCGCGCTGGACGCGCTGACCCGGCTGCGCATGCGCGCGGAGCTCTCGCGGATCCTTTCCGAGGAACGGCACACCGTGCTGCTCGTGACCCATGACGTGGAGGAGGCGCTGCAGCTCGCCGACCGCGTGCTGGTGCTCTCCCCCCGCCCCGCGCGCGTGCAGCACGTGATCGAGGTGAAGCAGCCGCGCCCGCGCACCCTGTCGGATCCGGAGCTGGCGACGATGAAGACCGCGCTCCTGCGCGAGCTGGGCGTGGCGCCGTGAGGGGGCTCCGCCGCGGCGCCGCCCTGACCCTGACCGCCCTCGTGCTCACGGGGTCGGCGCCGGGCGCGCCCGCGCAGGCCGCGTCCACCCCCGCGTTCCGCAGCGGCGCCTTCGATCCGCCGCGTCCCGCGCCCGAGTTCACCCTGCCCGCGGCGGGCGGCGGCGAGTTCCAGCTTCGCCGCCAGCAGGGCAAGGTCGTGGTGCTCACGTTCGGCTACTCGAGCTGCCCCGACGTCTGCCCCACCGTGCTGGCCGAGCTGGCCCAGGTGCGCGTACGCCTGGGCGCGGCCGCGAAGCGGGTGCAGGTGGTCTACGTGAGCGTCGACCCCGAGCGCGACACGCCCGCGCGCCTGCGCGCCTTCACCGAGCAGTTCGACAAGACCTTCGTCGGCCTCACCGGTCCCGCCGCCGAGCTCGCCGCGGTGTGGAAGGCGTACGGCGTGTCGGTGGTGCGGAAGGATCTCCCCGGCAGCACGCCCCCGACCTATCTCGTGCACCACGCCGCCTCCGTGTTCCTCATCGACGCGGCCGGGCGGCTGCGCGTGATGGCTCCGTTCGGCACACCCTCGGAGGACGTGCTCCACGACGTCCGCCTCCTCCTCGCCGACGCGGCCGAGGCCGACCAGGACGCGCCCGTCCTCGTCGAGAAGGCCTGGGTGCGGCGCGCCGCCGTCATGCCCGACGCCAGGCCGGGCGCGCCCAGCACCGCGGCGGGTTACGCCCTCCTGCGCAATCGCGGCAAGTCGGCGGATGCGCTGATCGGCGCGAGCGCGGACGCCGCGGAGCGGGTGGAGGTGCACGAGACGCGGAACATGTCCGGGATGATGATGATGGAGAAGGTGGACAAGGTGGCGCTGCCCGCGGGCCGCCGCGTCGAGCTCAAGCCCGGCGCGTATCACCTCATGCTGATCGGGCTCAAGCGCCCGCTCACGCCGGGCCAGTCCGTGGAGCTCACGCTCGAGTTCGAGCGCGCGGGCAAGATCACGACCCGCGCCGAGGTGCGATGACCCGGCGCGTGGTGGCGGTCGCGGCCGCCCTGGCCGTGGCCATCCTGGGCCTGGCCGGCCTCGCCTGGGCGGCCTTCGCCCCCATGCCGGAGCGCGGCGCCGCCCTCACGTTCGTGATCCCGCCGGGCACAGCGGCGCGGCTCAAGGCCGGTGAGCCCCTGAGCGTGCTGCCCTCGCCCGTCCACCTGGCCGTCGGCGTGCGCGACGTCCTCGTGCTCACCAACGACGACGAGGTCGCGCATCAGGTCGGCCCGATCATCCTCGGCTCGCGGCAGACCTATCGCATCCCCTTCCGCCGCCCCGGCACGTTCAAGTACAACTGCTCCCTCCACACCACGGGCACGCTGACCCTCGTCATCGACCCGCCGCCGGCGCCCGGCCTCGAGCGGCTGCGCTGGCGGCTGGCCTCACTCGTCACCTCCTCGTAGCGCCCCCGCGGGCGCGGAGACCCCGTCATGCAGGACGAGCCGACTTCCCTTCGCATCCCCGATCCCGGCGTGCGGGCGCTCTTCACGGAGCCTGCGCGCTTTCAATCGTGGCTGGACGTCGAAGCGGCGCTGGCGCGGGCGCAGGCCGAGCTCGGCATCATCCCCGAGGCGGCCGCGCGGGAGATCGTCGCGAAGGCGCAGCTCCGCCTCCTCGACATGGATGCGGTGCGGGCGGGGCTCGCGAAGACAGGGCATCCCCTCGTGCCGCTCGTCTGGGCGCTCGACAAGGCGTGCGCGGGCGACGCCGGCGGGTACGTCCACTGGGGCGCCACCACCCAGAACGTCACGCAGACGGGCCAGCTCCTCCAGGCGCGTCGCGCGCACGAGATCTTCCTGGGCCAGCTCGCCGCCCTCCTCACCACGCTGGCCGACCTGGCCGAGCGCAGCAAGGACATGCTCCTGCCCGGCCGCACCCACGGCCAGCACGCCGTACCCGCGACGTTCGGGTTCAAGGTCGCGGTGTGGATCGACGAGCTGGGGCGTCACGTGGAGCGCCTCGTCGGCTGCGAGAGCCGCGTGTTCGTGGTGATGCTGGGCGGCGGCGCGGGGACGCTCGCCTCGCTGGGCGAGCTCGGCCTCGCCACCCAGGCCAGGATGGGCCCCATGCTCGGGCTCGAGCCGATGCCGGTGCCCGCCCGCACCATCGGCGACCATCAGGCGGAGTACGTGTGCCTCCTCGGCATGCTCGCCGCCACCTGCAGCAAGATCGGCCGCGAGATCTACACGCTGATGAAGCAGGAGTTCGGCGAGGTGGAGGAGCCGGTGCCCGCGGGCACCGTAGGCAGCAGCACGATGCCGCAGAAGCGGAACCCCAAGCTCTCGCAGGACATCATCGCCGCCGCCGCGCAGATCCGCGCACTGGTGCCGCTCGCGCTGGAGGCGATGCAGACCGAGCACGAGGCGGATCGCACCACAAGCATCATGATGAGCCGCGCGCTGGTGGGCGCGTGCGAGCTGACCGGCGACATGCTCGCGCGCATGGTCGCCCTCTTCGAGGGCCTTCAGCTCTTCCCCGCCCGCATGCGCGAGAACCTCGACCTCTCCGGCGGGCTCATCATGGCGGAGGCCCTGATGCTGGAGCTGGGCAAGCAGATCGGCCGGCAGCGGGCCCACGACGCGGTCTACGACGCCGCCCAGGGCGCGGTCACCGAGTCGCGGCCGTTCCGCGAGATGCTGGCCGCGGATCCCCACGTGCGGGAGCGGCTCGGCGCCGCCCAGGTCGAGACGCTGCTCGACCCCGCGCGCTACACCGGGCTCTGCCGCCAGTTCGCCGAGCGCGGCGCGGCGCGCGCATGGGCGCTCGCCGCGTCCCTCACTGCGCCATCGCGCCGCCGTCGATGAGGATCTCGCTGCCCGTCATGTAGGCCGACTCGTCGGAGGCGAGGTAGAGGACCAGGCTCACCATCTCGGCCACCGTGCCCATGCGCCCCAGGGGGATACGCGCGAGCCGCCGCGCCAGCTGCTCTTTGTCTCGGAAGGCGGCGTGGAACATCTCGGTATCCACCGGGCCCGGGTGCACGGAGTTGCAGCGGATGCCGTCCTTGGCGTGCTGGGCCGCCGTCACCTTGGTGAAAATGCGGACGGCGCCCTTGCTGGCCGCGTAGGCCGGCTCCTGCTGGAGCGACTGACCGATGCCCGCGATCGAGGAGATGTTCACGATGGAGCCGCCGCCGGCCCGGCGCATGGCGGGGATGGCGTGCTTGGTGCCGAGGAACACGCCCTTGGCGTTCACCGCCATCACCCGGTCCCACTCCGCCTCCGTGCGCTCCTCGATGGGCACGCGGTTGATCACGATGGCGGCGTTGTTGATGAGGATGTCGAGCTTGCCGTAGCGGTCCACGGTGGCGCGCACCGCCTTCTCCCAATCGGCCTCGCGCGTCACGTCGAGGTGCACGTAGGTGGCCTCACCGCCCTTGGCGCGAATGGCCGCCTCGACCTGCTGTCCCTCCGCGTCCAGGATGTCGCCGAAGACGACCTTCGCGCCTTCCTTCGTGAACGTCTCCGCCTCGGCCGCGCCCTGGCCGCGCGCGCCTCCGCTGATCAACGCGACCTTGCCGGCGAGCCGTCCTCCGTCGGGCATCGTGGGATCCTCCCTCGTGGGGTATGGGCTACGCGGCCATCGGGTGGCTCGACAGCCGGCGGCCGGATTCGCGCTCGAAGACGTGATAGCGCCGGAAGCTCAGCCACACGGGGTCCCCGGCGGCATACGGCGCGGTGCCGGGCGCCAGCGCGTGCACCTCATGCTCGCCGACCCGCATCGTGAGCAGGGTGGAGTCGCCCAGCGGGTAGCGGACCGCCTCGGCCACGCGCGCGGCCACGGCGCCGGCGGTGCGCTCACGCGCCACCGTCACATCCTCGGGGCGCACCCCGATCAGCACGCGCTCGCCGCCCGCCCCGTCGGGGAGCGCGGCGCCGCCCAGCAGGCTGATGGGCGGCGCGCCCACGTGGAGGTTCAGGAAGCCCGCGACGAAGGCACTCACCGGCGAGTCGTAGATCTCCCGCGCCGTCCCGACCTGGGCGATGCGTCCCTGGTCCATCACCGCAATGAGGTCGGCCAGGATCAGCGCCTCGTGGTGGTCGTGGGTCACGTAGACGGTGGTGATGTCGAACTGCCGCAGCAGGGCCTTGAGGTTCACGCGGTACTTCTCGCGCAGCGCCTGGTCGAGGTTCGCGAAGGGCTCGTCCACCAGGAACAGCGCGGCATCCCGCGTGATGCAGCGGCCCAGCGCCACTCGCTGCTTCTCCCCGCCGGACAGAGTCGGCGGCATGCGGTCGAGGAGATGCGCCAGCTCCACGCCCATCAGCTCGCTGGTACGCTGGTACTTGGCGCGCTTCACCGCGTCCATCTCGGGCGTCTTCTTCCGGAAGAGAAAATAGGACAGCACGTTGGTCCGCGCCGTCACGTGCGGGTAGAGCGCATAGTTCTGGAACACCATGCCGATGCGCCGGTCGCCCGGGCGCACGTCGCTCACGTCGACGTCGTCGTAGCGCACGTGGCCCGAGTCCGGCCGGATCAGGCCCGCGATGATCTTGAGCAGGGTGGTCTTGCCGCACCCGCTCGGCCCCAGCACGACCATGGTCTTGCCGTGGGGCACGCGGAGCGAGAGGTCCTGGATGGCGAAGGTGGACGGGCGCCCCGCGCCCGCGCCGGGATCTCGGAGCGTCTTGCAGACGTCCACCAGGTCAATGCGCGCCACGGCGGGTCTCCTCCGGGGCCGCGTGACAGGCGGCCACGACCGCCGGCAGCGCGTCCAGCGCCTCGCCCAGGCATTGCCGCAACCGGACGAAGGTCGCCTCCGCCCTCTCGGGAACGCCGCCCCGTGAGATGTGGGCGATCAGCTCCTCGCGGCTCATGGTGATGAGGAGCGCCGAGTTGATCTCGATTTGCAGGGCATGGACGCGCCGGTCGCCCGGTTGGCCGAAGGTCGCGACGATGTTGCCGCCGGTGTAGCCCGAGACGTCGCGGTGCACCTCGAAGCCGTGGCGCGTGAAGGCCTGGGCCACGGTGTCCACGATCGCGCGTCCGCACGTCGTCTCGTGGCGCGTCCCCAGGATGACCTGATGGTCCTTCATGCGCCGCGGGCTGCCCGTGTGCCCGTCGATGAGGAGGGCGTGGCCGTAGTCGTCACGGAGTCCATCCAGCAACGACCCCAGCATCGCGTAGTAGGGATCGTAGAGGGCCTGCAGCCGCGTCTCCAGCTCGTCGAGGCCCAGGGGACGGGCGAAGATCGGCACCTCCTTCATGGTGTGGGTGCGCACCACGCCGCGGCGGGAGCGCACCTCGCCGTCCCGGTGCTCGTAGTCGTCGCGCCGGCGGTTCACGTCCACGAACATGCGCGAGAACGGCGTGGCGAGCACGGTGGCGCCGCGCTCGTGGAGATTGCCGTACACGTCACTGGCGAAGAGATCGGCGAAGCCGTAGGCGAAGGTCTCGAACCACGGCTCGCCGTAGTGCTCGCGGGTGATGTGCGGCAGGGGCTGCGTCCCGTAGTGCGGCACGCTCACCAGGATGGGCGCGCGGGCGCCGGCGGCGGGATGCCGGACGATGGGATAGCTGTCGGTCATCGCCTGGATGCTATACGATACCGGGCCGGGAGGGCCACCACCGCCATGTTGCCCGGCCACGGCCGCTACGACTACTCCAGCATCGTCTCGCGCCCCGACTACAGCTGGCCCGGCGGCCGCCGGCTCGCCGTCTACGTCGCCCTCAACATCGAAGCGTTCGGCTTCGGCGTGGGCAAGGGCGCGGCCATCGCCCCGCCCGACCAGGCGCAGAGTCACAGCGTCTATTCCTGGCGCGACTACGGCAATCGCGTGGGGATCTGGCGCCTCTTCGAGCTGCTGGACGAGCTGGGGCTGCCCGCCGAGGCCCAGATCAACACCGCGGTCTACGAGGGGGCGCCCGACATCCCCGGGCGCCTGCGCGCGCGCGGCGACGAGATCCTCGGCCACGGCGTCACCAACTCCGACGAGCAGGGGCATCTCTCCGAGACCGCGGAGCGGGCGCTGATCGAGGACGTCACCGCCACCATCGCGCGCCACGAAGGGAAGCCGCCGGCGGGCTGGATGAGCCCGTGGCTCTCCAATAGCGCCGTGACCATGGATCTCCTCCAGGAGGCGGGCTACCGCTACGTGATGGACTGGACCATGGACGATCAGCCCATCTGGTTGAAAACCCGTAAAGGCCGCATCCTCTCGCTCCCCTACCCCATCGAGGTCAACGACACGCGCGGCATCGTCTGGTACCGTTACACGTCCGAGGAGTTCGCGGAGATGATCGTGGACCAGTTCGACGAGATGCTGGCGCAGTCGGCGCGCCAGCCCCTGGTGTGCCCCATTTCCCTGCACCCGTTCGTCATCGGGCGGCCGTATCGCATCCGCCGGCTGCGTCGCGCGCTCCAGCACATCCTGGCCCACCGCGACCGGGTGTGGATCACGCGGCCTCGCGACATCTGCGCCCACATCGAGTCGCTGCCGCCGGGCGTGGTCCCGGGCAGCAAGTGAATCATCGCCACTGAACCGAGGAGGTCATCCATGAAGATCGGTGTGGTGCTGCCGCAGACCGAGATCGGCAACGACCCCGGCGCCATCAAGGCCTATGCCGAGGCCGTCGAGGGCATGGGCTTCACCCATGCGCTCGTCTTCGACCACGTGCTGGGCGCCAATCCCGAGCGGCCCGGCGGGTGGAAGGGCCCGTACACGTATCGCCATGCCTTCCACGAGCCCTTCGTGCTCTTCGGCTTCCTCGCCGCGGCCACGCGCCGGCTCGAGCTCGTCACGGGCATTTTGATCCTGCCGCAGCGCCAGACCGCCCTGGTGGCCAAGCAGGCGGCAGCGGTGGACGTGCTCTCTGGCGGGCGCCTGCGCCTCGGGGTAGGTGTGGGCTGGAACGCGGTGGAGTTCGAGGCGCTCGGCGAGAACTTCCACAACCGCGGCCGGCGGGTGGAGGAGCAGGTGGAGGTGATGCGGGCGCTCTGGACGCGCGAGCTCGTGACCTACAAGGGCGCGTTCCACCAGGTCCCCGACGCCGGGCTCAATCCCCTGCCCGTGCAGCGCCCCATCCCGATCTGGATGGGCGGCGAGAGCGAGCCCGTGCAGAAGCGCATGGCCCGGCTGGCCGACGGCTGGATGCCGCACTTCCGCGCGGGCGACGCGGGCCAGGCCGCGGTCGACCGGATCCACAGCCTGATCCGCGACGCCGGCCGCGATCCGGCGACGTTCGGCGTCGAGGGACGCATGACGCTGTCCCAGATCCCGGGGGGCGACTGGGCCAAGGAGCTGGAGGCCTGGCGCGCGATGCGCGGCATCTCGCATCTCTGCGTGCATACCGCCGGCATGGGCCTCGGCTCGCCGGACGAGCACGTGAAGACGCTGCGCCGCTTCCGCGAGACGGTGGGGCTCCGCTGATGCCCCGCAAGGAGATCGTCAAGGTCGAGATCGGCCAGCCGAACCCGAATCTCTCCCTCGCCACGAAGTTCGGCAATCTCGTGTTCGTCTCCGGCCAGACCGGCCGCCATCCCGTCAGCGGCCAGGTGGGCAAGGACGTGCGCGAGCAGACCCGCTTCATCCTCGAGCGCATCAAGGTGATCCTCGAGGCGGCCGGCACCTCGCTCGACAACGTGTTGAGCGCGATGACCCACGTCACCCGGCGCGAGGACGTGCCCGCCTACAACGAGGAGTGGGCGAAGTACTTCCCCGGGAACAAGCCCGCCCGCACCACCGTCACGGTGGCTTCGCTGAACCAGCCCGAGCTGGTGATCGAGATCACGGTGATCGCCTGCATCCCGAGCTGACCGCGGCCCGGTGACGGACTCCGCGTCGACGAGCGCGTGGCGGGCCATCGCCGCCGCCACCGCGCTCAACGCGCCGCTGGGCTCGATCTACGCTTACAGCGTCCTCCTCAAGCCGCTGGAGTCGCTGCTCGGGCTCTCCCGCGCGGACCTCGCCTTCGTCTTTGCGGTGGCGGCCAGCGTGTTCGCCGTCGGGATGAACGTGACGCCCTTCACCTTCGGGCGCGCCTCTGCGCCGGTGCTGGTGCTCGCCTGCGCGGCGCTGGGCGCCGGCGGCGTCGCGGTCGCCGCCAGCGCGACCGGCCTGCGCCAGCTCGCCTTCGGCTACGGGGCGCTCTTCGGCGCCGGCGTCGGCGCCGCGTACGTGCTCCTCCAGCAGATCGTGAACCTCGCGGTGAAGTCCCGTCACGGCCTCGTCAACGGCTATCTCGTGAGCCTGCTACCCCTGGGGGCCATGCTCAGCGCGCCCGTCTTCGGGTGGGCCATTCCCGCGATCGGCGTCCGCGCGGCTCTCGGCTGGTTCGCCGCGATCCTCGCGGCGCTGGGCCTCCTGAGCGCGTGGCTCACCTGGCGCTCGGGCGTGTCGCTGGCATCGGCCACCACGCGCGTGCGCATGACCGTCGCCGAGCGCCGCACCGGCGTCTTCTGGCGGCTCTGGCTGGTGTTCTTCCTCGCCGCCTCCGCGGGGCTCATGGTCCTGAGCCAGGGCGCAGGGATGATCGCGGCCTATGGCGGCGCCGCGATGCTGGCGGTCTACGGCACCACGCTGATCACCGCCGTGGTCGCCGCCGCGCGCATCAGCGGGGGCTGGATGGTGGACGCGCTCGCCATCCCGACGGTGGCGGCGGGCGCCCACGCAGTCTCCCTCGCGGGCGCCCTCGTGCTCATCGCCTGGCCCGGGCCCGGCGTGGCGGTGCTCGCGCTGACGCTGGTGGGGCTCGGCTACGGGCTCATCTCCGGCATCACCGCCGGCGGCATCGCCGTCTACTGGCCGCGCGCGTTCTACGGCCGCATCGCGAGCCGCCTCTACATCGCGTGGTCCGCCGCGGCTATCGTGCTGCCGATCGTCGCGGGCCGGCTCTACGACCTGACCCAGGGTTACGGCACCGCGATGGTGATCGCGGCGGTCGGCAATGTCCTGGGCATCCTGATCTCGCTCGGGCTGCCGCGACGCCCGCCCGAGCAGGCGTAGCGGCGCCCCCGGCTACTTTTCCTCGTCCTCCGCGTCGTCCTCGCCGTCCTCGTCGCGAGCGCCCTTCTCCACGAGCTGCTCCAGCGTCTCGTAGGGATGGGCGCCGACCACGCCGTAGCGGCCCACGACGAAGGTGGGCACGCCGGTGACGCCGAACTGGCGTGAGAGCGTCCAGTCCTCGTCGACCGCCGCCTTGAACGTGCGCTGCTCCAGGACCTCCCGCGCCTTCTCCACCGAGAGGCCGACCTTGCCCACGATGTCGAGGAGCACCTCGGGGCTGGAGATGTCGCGCGCGTCCACGAAGTAGGCGCGGAACATGGCGTCGTGGAACGCGTCGCCGCCGCCGGGCTGGGTGTCCGCCCACTTGCCCAGCTCCTGGGCGAGCCGGCTGTTGTAGGTCATCGTGCGCTCGCCGTAGGGCAGGCCTTCGGCGTCCATGCGGACCTTCATCTGCGCGTGCATGGCCTTGCGGTCGACGCCGCGTCCCTTGAACAGCTCCTCCAGCGACTGGCCTTCCGGCGGCGTCTCGGGATGCAGGGGGAAATGCACCCACTCGACCTTCACGCCATGCTCCTTCTTGAGCTTCTCAATACGCACGGTACTGAGATAGCACCAGGGTCAGACGTAGTCGGAGAAGATCCTCATCGTCACGGGCTGGGTCATGTCGGGCCTCCTGGCCTTCAGTGTACCTTGACGAGCTTCTGCAGCGACCGCAGGCCGGGCGGGATCGGGCCGCGCCGGCCCCAGTTGGTGTACGAGACCTCGCCCACGTAGATGTCGCCGCGCGAGTCCACCGCGAGGCCGTGCGGCGAAATGAACTGCCCCGGCTCGAGCCCGGCGGGGCGCTGGCCGAGGCGCGCCAGCAGCTCGCCCTTGGCGGTGTAGATGCTGACGCGTGGGCCGATGTTGGGCATATCCTGGTTCACCGCCACGCCGCCGCCGATCTCGCCCACGTAGAAGCGCGGCTCGCCGCCGCGTGCGAGATGAAGGCCCGAGGGCCGGTGCATGTTCACCCACTGCGTCTCGAAGCGTCCGTTGCCGTCGAACACCTGCACGCGGTGGTTCTCCCGATCGGCCACGTACACCCAGCCGTCGGCATCGCAGGCGATGTTGTGAGGAATGTTGAACTGGCCGGGATCGGTGCCGGCTTCGCCCCACGACCGCAGCAGCTTGCCGTCCGGGGAATACTTGTGCACGCGCGCGTTCCCGTAGCCGTCGGAGACGTAGAGCTCGCCCTTCGGCGAGAGCGCTGTGTGCGTGCAACGGTGAAACGGCTCGCCGCTCAGGTAGGCCGCCGGCTTGCCGGGCACGCCGAGGGTCAGCAGTACCTTGCCGTCGAGAGTGCAGTGGCGCACGGTGTGGTCCCCGTCGTCGGTGAGCCAGAGCGTGTCGTCCGGCGCCATATGCACGCCGTGCGCCCGCCTGAACACGCCCTCGCCCCAGGAGCGAAGGAAGTTGCCGTCGCGGTCCAGCACCATCATGGGATGCGCGCCACGATTGAAGCAGTAGACGCGATCCTGCGCGTCGATGCCCACGGCGGCCACGTCGGCGTTGAACTCGTACCCGGGCGGCAGCTTCGCCCAGTCGGAGACGACCTCGTAGCGGTGGACGCCCGTCCCCAAGATCACCGCCATGGGCTCATGCCCCCTTGAGAAAGTCCGCGAAGTACTCTTCCGGCGTGATGAGCCGGCTGGTCAGCCCGAGCTTGAAGGCCTCTTCGGCGAACATCTCGATCTGCTTCCGGTTCTTCTCGTAGCCGTGCGGGTGGAAGTCCTCGCCCATCACCGCGTCGGTGTGCTCGAGCTCGGCCTCCGTCCACGGCGTGGCGTAGGGGAAGCCGCGCTGCGACGCGGTGAAGCTGTCATTCGCGGCGATGAAGGCGTCGGTGAGGCTCTTGGCGATCCAGCGATTGGCGTCCCAGGCCTCGCGCCGCAGGATGATCAGGTGCTGAGGCGGGAAGGCGCCGGTCTTGGTGTAGTACTCGCTCTCGATCGCGCGGAAGTCGGGAAAGAGCCGGACGATGGGCCCCCGTGTGGGGTGGAAGCGCGCCGGGCGCGGCGGGCTGTAGATCGCCTCGAGCTCGCCGGCGATCAGGAGATCGGACAGCGAGCGTCCGGCCGGCGGCGTGCGGAGGCCCGCGGGCAGCCCGGCCGCATCCATGGGCTGGGCCGACCACGGCGTGTCGATGTCCCCCACCCACCACTCGACCTTGGCGGGGTCGATCCCGACATAGCGGAGAAAGTGCCGGTACCAGAGCGAGCCGCTGGCGCTCCAGCTGTACATGCCGATGCGCTTGCCCTGCAGATCCTCGGGGCGGCGCACCGGGCCGCCCTGCCGCACGTAGAGATCGCGCGCGGTGAAGTTCCGCAGGGGGAACACGGGCAGGCCCACGAAGCGATGGTCGCCCTTGTCGATCCGGTAGAGGTATTGCGCCATCGACCACTCGCCGCCCTGCACTGCCGGGTCCGACACCGCGCGGCTGATCATGTCCGCGCGCGCGGGCCACGAGCCCCGGCTTCCCAGCACCATGGTCAGCGCGATCCCCTCGGGCTTCACCTCGCCGGTGGCGAGGGGCATGATCCGCGCGTAGTCGCCGCACGTCAGCGTGATGGGCAGCATCGGGGCCTCCCGGTCAGGGTTGCAGTCATCGAGCGAAGACCTCCAGGACAGGCTGCTCTTCCCGTAAAGTCGTCAGAAGCACGGCTTCGATGGCGGGCTCGCGCAGCAGCCGCTCGGCGGTATCGCGGGCCGGCGCGCGGTCGTCGAGGGTCTCCACCTTGTTGACGACGACGATGAGCCGCGCGGCGGGGGGCACGCCCTTGCGGCCGCCGTCCGGGTGCGCGAGCACGCGCGCCACGACCTCCGGCGTCACCGTCGCCCCGGGGCGCGCCCCGCTGAGCAGGCTCACGCGCTCCGGCCGGTGCACGTGCTCGGCATCCAGCGGCGCGCCCAGGACGTCGGCCCCGACCACCAGCAGCACCAGGGTGGTCTCGACGGGAATCACCGGCTCGTGCTCGGCCGGGGCCTTGAACGGATGCATGCGCGAGCCGTCGGCCTCGGTGAGGAGGCAGGCGTCGGGGCACCAGGCGCGCAGCTCGTGGAAGCGCCCACGAGAGATGCCGGCGGTGCGCTTCGTCTCGGGGTTCGTGGGACCGGTGATGAGGACGTGGCGATGCTCGTCCAGCGCGGCCTGCAGGCGCCGGCGCGTGACCTCCGCGTCGAGAAGATGCGCGGGCGCCAGGGCGAGTTGCGAGGCGAAGATGTGCGTGGTCGTCGTCGTAATCGCGCGCCCGCCGCCCTCCGTCACCTCGCGCGCCAGTCGGAACATCGCGGCGCTCTTCCCCCCGCCGCCCACGATGCCCACGGCCTCGTCGCGCTTGAGACCCAGCGCGGCGCTCAGCGGCTGCCGGGCCGTCACTGGACCACCTGGTCCGCCCGCATGAGCACCGGATGGGGAACCGTTAGGCCGATCTCCTTGGCGGTTTTGAGATTGATGGCGAAATGCAAGCGATCCATCTGCTCCACCGGAATGTCGCCGGGCACAGTGCCCTTGAGCACCCGCTGGACATGCTTGGCCGCGAGCTTGCCGACCGCGCGAAAGCTGATGCCGTAGCTGGCGAGCGCCCCCCGGGCGACGGTCGACGTGTCCGTGAACATCGTGGCGAATCGCTTTTCCCGTGCGGTCTCGATGATCATGTCGACCTGGCTCGTCACCATCGCGTCCGGCACATAGAACAGCGCCTCGACCTCACCCGGCTTGATCGCACGCACCGCCGTACGCAGCTCGTCCGGCGTGGCGACACGACGCTCGATCAGCTGCACCTTGAGCTGCTGGGCCGCCTCCTGCGCGGAGGCGAAGGCCTTCACGGCGATCGAATTGCCTGGATTGTACGGGGTGAAGACGCGCGCGAGCTTCGGCATGATCGCCTTGAGCAGCTCCAGTCGCTTCGCGGTGACGTCGGCCTGTCGGCCAAAGACCCCGGTCAGCCGCCCGCCGGGTTTCCGGAAGCTCGCCACGAGACCGGACTCGACCGGATCCGTGCCCGCGTAGAAGACGATGGGCACGCGGCTCGTGGCTTTCTTGACGGCCAGCGCGGTGGAGGAGGACACGGCGAAGATCAGGTCGACCTTGTCGGCCTCGAGCTGGCGCGCGGCGGCCTCCACCACCGTGATGACTCCCTTGGCGTCGGTCACCTTGAGGGCGTAGTGCTTCCCCTCCTCGAGCCCGCCTTCACGGAGCCCCTCGCGCAGCCCCTCGATCGCCTCCGAGTACGGGCCGCCCTGCTCCACCACTCCGATGCGATAGACACGCGCGCCTTGCGCGCCGGCCGGAGGGGCGACGAGGGAGAGGGCGAGCAGGGCGAGACCCGTCGCGAGCAGCGCGGCCAGGCGCGCCCGGCGCATGGAGCGTTACCCCTTGGCCCCCTTTGCCGCGCGCTCCGCCAGGTCCTTGAGCCCGGCCTGAATCCAGGGGAAGAACGGCGTCATCACCGCGCGCACGCCGAGCTTGGTGTAGCGCTCGACGTTGCCCAGGTTCACCAGCGTGCCCGCGACGCGGCCGGCCCTGACGATGGTGCCGATGGCGTCGTCGATCGCCTTCTGCACGTCGGGATGCGTCATCTGGCCGATGTGGCCCATGGAGGCGGCGAGGTCGCCGGGCGCCACGAAGAACACGTCGATGTGCTCGACCTTGACGATCTCGTCGAGGGCCTTCACCGCGGCGATGTCCTCGATCAGGATCATGAGCGCGCTCTGGTCGTTGGCGGTCTTGAGATAGTCCTCCACGCCGAAGCCCTGACGGCTCGTGAACATGCCGCGCTTCCCCACCGGCGCGAACTTGGCCGCCTCCACGACGGCTTCCGCTTCCCGCCGGTTGTTCACGTGCGGGACGACGATCGCCTGGGCGCCGCGGTCCAGCGTGCGATAGATGGTGGCGTAGTCGTTGTCCTGCACGCGCACCACCGAGGTCTTGCCCCAGATATCGCAGGCGCGGGTGAGGTTGCCGAGATCGGCGAAGTCCACGCCCCCGTGCTCGCCTTCCAGCCAGATGCCGTCCACGTCCAGCGTGCCGAGCTGATCGATCAGGTCGGGCTCGTTGGTGCCGGCGACGATGGTGGCCACCTGGCCGGCGGCCAGCCGCTCCTTCACGCGATTGGGTCGGATTCTCATGTCAGGCCTCCTTGGCACCGCGGATTCTAGCACCGGCGCGCTTGCCCGCGGCGGCAAGGAGATCGGCCAGGCGGGCCAGCGCCGGCGGCCGGCGCGCCGCCGCGCGCCACACCAGCAACACCGGCAGGGCAGGCACGCGCGCGGGCTCGGTCACCACGCGGCCGGCCGGCGCTTCCGCCAGCGCCAGCGCGGGCACGAGCCCGATGCCGAGCCCGCCGGAGACGTACGAGAGGAGCAGCGACACGCTCGGCACGTCGATGGTCGAGACGGGCCGGAGGCGGTGGTCCGCGAGATACTGGTCCAGCAGGGCCCGCCCGCGGCTCTCCGCGGCCAGACGTAGCACGGGCTCGCGCGCGAGCCGCTCGGTCAGCGGCGCGCGGTCGCGCCGGCCCCGCCGGGGCCCCACCCACACGAACGGCTGGTCGAAGAGATGCCGGTCCTCGAGCCCGCGCGGCACCTCCTGCCCCGTCACCACCGCGAGGTCCACGTCGCCCGCGGCCACGAGCCGCACGCCCGCGCGCGAGTGCGTGGTGACGATCTCGAAGCGCATGGGTGGGTCCTCGTCGAGGAGATCGCGGAGCACGGGCGCGAGGAGCCCCTTGCCGAGATAGTCGCTGACCGCCATCCGGATGGTCACCGCCGAGCGCCCGGCGAGCCCCGCGAGCTGGCCGAAGGCCGCTTCCGCTTCCGCCCACAGGGCGCGGAGCACGGGCACCGCCGCTTCCCCCGCGGCGGAGAGGCGCACGCCGCGCCCCGCGCGCTCGAAGAGCTTCACGCCGAAGTGGGCCTCGAGCCGCCGGATCTGCTGGCTCACCGCCGAGGAGGTGATGTGGCGCTGGCGGGCCGCGGCCGCCACCGAGCCGGTGCGCACGACCGCGAGCAGGGTCTCCAGCGCGGGGAAGAGGGCGGCGTCAATCATTGACTGTTAATCGGAGCTTATCATTCCACGAAGAACCTTTCACTGGACTACACGGTATGGCTGGGGCACCATGGCCTCCCCCGAAGGAGGAGGCGCCACATGGCACGCACGCTGCTCGACAAGGTGTGGGAAGCGCACACGGTGCGGACGCTGCCGTCCGGCCAGACCCAGCTCCTGATCGGTCTCCACCTCATCCACGAGGTGACGACGCCGCAGGCCTTCCAGATGCTGAAGGAGCTCAAGCTCAAGGTGCGCATGCCCGAGCGCACCTTCGGCACGCTCGACCACATCATCCCGACGACGGACCAGGCGCGGCCCTACGCCGATCCCATGGCGGAGGACATGGCCGCGCACATGTACAAGAACATGAAGGACTTCAACCTGAACCTCTTCGACATGGCCACGGGCAAGCAGGGCATCGTGCACGTGATCGGGCCCGAGCAGGGCCTCACCCAGCCCGGCATGACCATCGCGTGCGGCGACAGCCACACGTCCACGCACGGCGCCGTCGGCGCCATCGCCTTCGGGATCGGGACCACGCAGGTGCGCGACGTGCTCGCCACGCAGTGCCTCAGCATGGCCAAGCCCAAGCTCCGCCAGGTGCGCGTGGAGGGCGCCCTCGCCAAGGGCGTCTACGCCAAGGACGTGATCCTCGCCATCATCAATCAGCTCGGCGTGAAGGGTGGCGTGGGCTTCGCTTACGAGTACGCGGGGCCCGTGATCGACCGCATGACGATGGAGGAGCGCCTGACCGTCTGCAACATGTCCATCGAGGGCGGCGCGCGCTTCGGCTACGTCAACCCCGACCAGACCACCATCGACTACCTCCGCGGCAAGCCCTACGCGCCGCAGGGCACGGCGTTCGACCGGGCCGTCACGTGGTGGAAGAGCGTCGCGACCGAACCCGGCGCGTCGTTCGACGACGTGAAGACGATCGACGGTGCGTCCATCGAGCCGGTCGTCACGTGGGGCATCAACCCCGGCATGTCGATCGGCGTGAGCCAGCGCATCCCGGCGCCGGACGCGGCGCCCGAGGCGGACCGCCCGACGTTCCGGGAGGCGCTCGCCCACATGGGCTTCTCGGCGGGGCAGACGATCAAGGGCGCGAAGATCGACGTGGCGTTCGTCGGGTCGTGCACCAACGGCCGGCTCTCGGACCTCCGCGCCGCCGCCGAGGTCGCGCGGAAG